>CAYOYO010000020.1:0-22686 GCA_964408195.1 uncultured Oscillospiraceae bacterium
GAACCCTCGCCTTAGCCTTGGGAAGGCCACGTTCTGCCATTGAACTACACCCGCAAGTAAATGACTCGAAAACAATAATACCCCAATCGGCAAATAATTTCAATATAAATCCGGAAAAAATTTCAGCTGTTAATTTCTGTGTCACCCACAAACACTATTGAAATCAATAAGTGTGAAGCCGTGGGGAGCAATATATGAGAAGATTATTTGAATATACAAGGGTTTTTTTATTGGGAGCAGTTGCATACAGCGGACTGGAAATCCTTTTTCGGGGATTTACCCATTGGACCATGTTCTTTGCCGGGGGCCTCTGCTTTATGATACTGTACCGTTTATTTACAAGGGGGACCGCCGGACAAAAATCCAACCCACTTTGGAAGAACTGTATAATAGGGGCTCTTGTCATAACGGGAATTGAGCTTTTATTTGGCTGCATTTTCAATCTGGCTCTGGGATGGAATGTGTGGGATTATTCCGATTATCCCCTTGATTTCATGGGACAAATCTGCCTGCTCTATACACTTCTCTGGTTCCTGTTGTCTGCACCGATTGTCTGGTTGGCACGCGGATTGAAAAAGCGAACGATGCGCAAATACATGTAGAGCAACCAAGGGGACAGACCCTTTGTCTGGTTTTCCAGACAAAGGGTCTGTCCCCTTGGTTTTAAACATATTCTCTGGCTGTTTCTTCACCCCTGAGGATCCTCAGAGCTCCCAGAGTCAGAGACTCCATTTCATTTTCTCCCGGGTAGATCAGGACAGGAGCAAGGAAAGCAACACGTTTCGTTACCATGTCCGTCAGCATCTTCGAGAAAGCCACGCCTCCGGTGAGAATAATTACGTCGATGGGATCGTCGAATACGGTACAGATATTGCCGATTCCCTTTGCGATTTGATATCCCATTGCCTCATACACCAGCTTTGCATGGGAGTCTCCGGCTGCGATTCTCTCCTCCACCTGCCGGCAATCTGCAGTGCCCAGATGCGCTTTCAGTCCCCCGCCGCCCCGAATCTTCCTCAGCACCTCCGCCTTGGTATATTTCCCGGAATAACAGAGTTCAACGATGAACTGCAGAGGTACGCTGCCTGAGCGTTCGGGAGAAAACGGCCCTCCGTCATCGCCGATGGAATCAACGATCTTACCCTTCTGATGTGCGGTGATGGAAATCCCGCCGCCGATATGGGCAATAATCAGATTGAAGTCGGTGTAATCACCGCCTTTTTCTTTGGCATACTTCCTGGCCATGGCCCTGGAGTTCAGGACATGGGAGAAATTCCTGCGGAAGTACTCGGGAAATCCGGTGACTCTGGCTAGCGAAGAAAATTCATCTGCGGAAACAGCATCGTAAATATATGCAGGGATGCCCAAAGGCTCCGCTATGGAGCCGGCAATGAGTGCTCCCAGATTGGAGGCATGCTCCACCACACTGTCCCCATAGAGAGTCTGTTTCATCCGTTCGTTGATCAGATAGCCTCCGGTACGGACAGGGGGAAGCATGCCTCCCCTGCCTACCACCGCAGAGAGTTCCTTTAAGGAAGTATTATGTTTTTCAAGCTCGGTAAGGACTGCTTCTGTACGATAGTCCAGCTGCTCGGTTACGCGTCCATAGCATTGCAGGTCATCCGTACTGTGCTCAATGCCGGCTGAATATAACTCCCATTCATCCTCATAAAGAGCAATCTTCGTACTGGTTGAGCCTGGATTCACCGAAAGTATTCGATAGGACACAGTATCCTCCTTTTTGCCGCCGCTTTCCGGTAGCAGCCTAAATCAGGGCACCGAGTTTTTCCATGGCTTCCTGGTTTTTGTATGCGTCAATCAGCAGGGCAGACTTGGAAACATCACCGATGAGAATCCCTCCAACAAACCTGTTGTTTATAAAATATAGTTTCTCATAGGAGCTTTTGGCCTGGTCATAAATCTCAAGGCTCTTATATTTCTTTTCCGGGTTCTTTCCCGGGTCGCCCACAGAAAAGACAGAGGTCCCCATCCCGTTAAAGGCAGTGGCAGGGATTATGGTTTCATAAACTGCATCATCACCGGCCGCGTTGGCACCGGCCACTTTTCCCATGTCAATGGCTTGATTCCATAGTCCAAAGCTTTTCCCGTCAAATACGGCACAATCTCCGCAGGCGTAGATATCCTTCATGCTAGTCTCCATCTTTTCGTTGACCCGGATGAAGCGGTCCACTTCTATGCCGGATTCATGGGCTATGTCCACATTGGGTTTGATACCTGTTGAAAACAGAACCATTTGTGCCGATAGGACGGACCCATCCTTCAGTCCGACTCCGGAGACCTTTCCGCCCTCGCCTATTAAAGCAGAACAGCCGATTCCTCCGTTAATGGAAATACCTGACTTTTGTGCATAGGTCTTTAGGATTTCAGATCCTCTGGTATCCAACTGTTTATCCATCAGAACATGGGAGTTCTGAATCACCGTTACTTCCTTGCCTGCTTTCCGCACTTCCCAGGCCGCTTCCAATCCCAGTACGCCTCCACCGATGACAACCACCTTTTCCGTTCCGGGCAGGTAGTTTTTCACCTTCTCGATATCTTTACGTGCCCGGATGGCAAAAACCCCTTCCAGGTCTGCTCCTTCCATAGCCGGAACGTTGGAACGGGCACCGGTAGCCAGAATCAATTTATCGTAGTTACGAGTTTCACCGTTTGACAATGTGAGAGTCCTTACTGAGCCGTTTAAATCTGTAACCGATGTGTTCAGAGTGACTTTAATGTTGTTTTCCCCATACCATTCAGCCGGTTTTATATAGAAATTCAGTTCGTCCATATTGGAAAGAATCCCTTTTGTAAGCATGGGTCGATTGTAGCCGATTACATCTTCTTCCGATATGAGCTCGATGTCCGCTACCGGATTTCTTTTCCGAATCGCTTCGCAGGCTGTGGTACCGGCAGCGCCGTTCCCCACGATAATAAAACGTTCTTTCTTCATGGACTGGAATGAAATGTCGGAAGGGGGAAGCTCGATGAATTGCTCCGGTCCTACCCCGCAAACGGGACATGCTGCCGGGGGATTGGGCCCCTCAACAACCTCGCCGCAGATGATGCATTTCCACTTCCGCTTGTCACTTACGGGTTTCACCGGCTCAAGGACCTTGCCGGCCAGAACGGACATGCCGAAATTGTAACCGAATTCATAAGCCTCCTGAAGCTGTGCTTCGTTGGGCTTGAATTTAACCCGGAGTCCCTCCCGGTAAACCTTCATGCGGAGCTGCTTCAACCTCTCCATAATGTGAGGAACCCCTTCTCCGCTCCAACCAAAGGAACCGAATGCAGAAGCGATTTTTCCCCCGTGGGTTCTGGCAAACATGGAAGTGGTCAGATCCCAGATGGGTTTTAGGGCTTCTCCCACGATTGTAGGGGTTCCGAAGAGAATGCCGTCGGCCCAGAAGAGTTCATCAAGGACTTTATTCTTGTCGGCAGCCACCATGTCATAAGCTCTTACATCCACATTCCCGGCATTTCGTACGCCCTCGGCAATGCTTTGGGCAAGTTCCCCTGTAAACCCATAGGCCGTTACGTATGGCATGACAACTGTCTTCTTTGTATTGGGGTTGGACTCAAGTGCCCATTTCCTATAAATCTCAACATTTTTCCATGGGTCCTCCACTAAAACCGGACCGTGACCCGTACAAATCGTTTCAATCTCCAGGTCCTCAATCTTGGCAATCCCCTGGAGCAGGAAGGATTTAAAGGGTCCCATAATCATGTCGAAGTAATAGCGCATTGCTTTGTAGTAATTCTCTTCCTGGCCGGCAGCCGCCAGCTTGTCATTGGTAATCCCTTCAAAGGAAAAATGTGCGCCGAAAGCATCGCAGGTAACAAGGGTCTTATCTTCGGGGACATAGGTAAACATGGTATCCGGCCAGTGGAGGTTGGGGGCGTGGAGAAACCGCAGAGTTTTGTCTCCCAGGCTGATTTCATCCCCATCCTTCACAGCAATCGCGTTGAAATCCTTGTTGCAGATTTCACGCATGAAGCCAATCCCCGCACCGGTAGCCACAATCTTCAAACCGGGATTCAAATCCAGCAGCTTTTCTATGGCTCCGGTATGGTCCGGTTCCGTATGACTCACCACTAGATAATCAATTTCTTTAACGGGTACGATAGACGTGACTTTTTCGAGAAACTCGTCATAGCATTTCAGCTTTGAGGCTTCAAAGAGTACCGTTTTCTCTGATCCCTTCAGCAGGAATGAGTTATAGGATGTACCGAATTCCGTTTCCATAATGATGTCGAAGATGCGGAGCTCCGGATCCAAGTTTCCCACCCAATACCAGTCTTTTCTGATTTCTACCGTTTTCATGTTATTTTCCTTTCGTTTATATAAATTTCACAGTTGCTCAACAAGTATCGAGTATATACCCTGATCCCTTGTCTATCTATCATAAGTGGCAGGTCTTTTGCGCTCCTTGAAAGGCTTTTTTATCCTGCACATTTTTTCGTGACAGTTTTCACAGCGAAGATTGATATTGGAGCCTTCCCAGAAGCGATGGGGGTTGTAAGCATATGTAATCTCCCAGCGAATAAGCACAATAATCGACGTAAAAAAAAGGCTCCAGGTAAAGAAGTTTTTGATGAAGAGCAGGGGCGTATACATCATGAAATGACCCCAGTTAAAGATTCTGCAGTTTATGCAGCAGCGGTTTTTCATGATGATGGATTGGAAAGGGCACCACAGCAGAACACAAATCAAATCAGAGAGATAAAAGAACATGGAGAGCAGCACCAGTTCTTTGGCGGTGATTACTTCCAACAGATAAAGCATTGCTACGATTCCATTCAGGGTCATCCAAACCAGAAGCACGATCCAACTCCTGATATTGTTACTCAGCGTGTGCTCGTACAGCGCTTCCTTGCTATATCCGCCCTCGGGGGGAGTATAGGTGCGGGAGAACTGCTTCCTGCTCCCCATTGTGATCCGGTTCATCTTATCCTGAGGGAACATCTGAAGGACCATTCCCCCCATCAGGAGTACCCATATTACATGGAGAGGTGAAAAATGACCGAATTGGGGTTCCAAGAAATAACCAAACTGATCCTCATGGAAGAAATAAATCCACAGAACCGTCAGAAATATACAGACCCGGAAAATCAGCTTTCCCACATAAATCCTGAACAATGTAACCCCCGTAATTCGCTCATTGCTTGAAAGTAAATATATGTCTCTATTTTATTACTCTGCTTCGCAATTAGCAAGCACCTCTTGGCTCGTACGTGGGTTTTGCTTCATTCATCCTCTTTTACATATTCGATATTGGGATTGCCGTCTTTCCCATCATAGGCGATATAATAAGTAACCTCGCTTCGCTCTGTGATGAAGGCCAGTTCATAGTGAGGGCCTCCTTCCGGCCGCATGACCTGCAAGTCCAGCACAAATTCTTCATCCGGATGGAAATTGGTGTATAAAGCTTTCTTCCTGAAAAAATCCGATCCGTTGAATTCCAGTTCCCAGATGGTAAATTCCTCAACATCCTTTGCAGGCAGCAATAAGAAACCCTCGTTGGATTCCTCCAGAACCAAACGCTCCTTTGAGGCAAATTCCGTCAATTGCTCTGCAGTGGGCTGATTGATCAGAACCGCTACCGTCTTATCCGGTGCATCCTGCCATATCAATTGGAACGGGCTTTCTGTCCGATTATTATCCGGCCCTGAGGTCGAGCTGCAGCCCACAATAAGAACTGCCGTGACTGCTACTAACAATAGAATCAAAATCAAGTACTCCGCTCTTCGCATATTCATGTTCTTTCTCCTCAGATTACAATGATATCGACAGATATTATGCCATAAATCCCCGCATTTTATAAAGGGACCGTCTCCCCTATTGCTTTGAGACGGCCCCTTAAATATTCGCGTATTGACGGCGTTCGAATGCTATCTTGCGTCTGCCTTCAGTACTGCATTGAGCATAACGGTAGCTCCCGCTGTGCACTGCTCCGGCGTAGAGTATTCGGGCTCGCAATGAGATAACCCATCTTTTGATACCACGAAAATCATGGTTGTAGGCATCATATAGCTGGCAAACTGCGCATCGTGACCTGCACCGGAGTGAATGTATTGATGTTTGATACCTGCTTCTTTCGCCGCTTCTGTGACGAATCCCACCAGCTCTTTATCCCAATAAACCGTGTCCCTCGCCCAGGCTTCTTTAATCTCGCACTTGCACCTTGCCCATTCCCGGGTTTCCAAGCTCTTGACGATTTCCAGTACCTGCTCACGAACTTTCGGGTCTTCATGTCTGACATCAAGGGAGAATTCCACGAAGTCGGGGATGACCGTATGGACACAGGGATGGCAGAGGATTTCGCCGGTGGTATACACCAGTTCCGGTCTTCCCAGTTTATCGATTTCCTCATGCAGGTAGCAGAGAGCCAAAGCTGCCGCATGGAGAGCATCCTTTCTCTTGTGCATGGGGAATGTTCCTGCGTGAGCCGCCTGTCCGTAAAACTTAATCCGGTAGTTGAACATGCCCAGAACGCAGTCCACTACACCTACTTCATTTCCTGCATCTTCCAGGATGGGACCCTGCTCGATATGCAGCTCAAACATGGCCTCATACCGATCCGGGTTCAATCTGTTTTTTGCGTCCCCTTTATAGCCGGATGCTTCAAGGGCTTCCCCGAAGGTCTTTTCGTGGTCCAGAACGCTCTTGGAAGCCATCATATTTTCATATTTGAAATTCTTCGCAATGGAAGATGGAAGATAGTCGTTGCACACGATACCGGAGACCATCATTGCCGGAGGGTAGAGCGACCCTTCCTCGTTGGTCCATATCATTGCGGTAAGGGGGTGTTTGTGTGGAATCTTGTTTGCCACAACCGTCTCCAACACTTCCATGGCGCCCATGACGCCAAGGATCCCGTCATAATTACCACCGTTTTTAACGGAATCAACGTGGGAAGCCATAACGATTCGCTTGGCATCCGGGTCGGATCCCGGAATGGTAGCGTACATATTAGCCACATCGTCAACTTCAATGACGGCTCCGATGGCTTCCATCCTCTTCTTGAATTCGGCTCTTGCCATAAGGGCCTCGGGAGATAAGGAATATCTGGTAATCCCGCCGTGTCCGGCATCACCAAACTTGCTGAATGTTTTGATCTTGTCTTCCATTCTTTTTACGTCACAGGTAAACATACACTCACACTCCTTTTTACACAGCAATAACCAACCGATTATCTATGCCCATCTCGAAAATCCACACCAAAAGCATGATGTTCGGTTTCCGCTATGTATTATGGTAACACTAAACACCTTTTTTTTCTACATCGTATTTAAATTTTTCCTGTTTTTTCAAATTTATCGGATAAAATGCCTGCCTACCGGGCTGGATTTACCTCTAAGATATCAGCCACCGTAATGCCGTACTGTCTTGCAATGCTGCTGAGAGTATCCCCTTTTTTAACGGTATAAATGGTTTGCCCACCGGATGTCGATTTTGAAGGAACCATGTCGTTTACCTTTACAAGTCTGTAGCCTTCCTTTTTCAGCCCTTCGATGATTTCTGGCAAGGCGTTGACTGTCTGATAACCGCCCACATGCATAAGGACAATCCCTTTGTCTGTAGCCTTGGACAATACTCTGTCGATGAGATATTGTTCTGTTATCTTCGTTCCGTTCATTTCCTCCGCCCAGTCAAGGCTGTCCACGGTCCATTTCACAGTAAAGGGGTAACCTTGCTGCGACAATATTTTTAAGATACGGCTGTCATACTCGCCGAAAGGCGGGCGGAACAGATAGGGCCTGTATCCGGTGACATCTTCTATTATTTGGGTAGACACCGCCATTTCCTGCCGCACTTCTTCGTCGGTCATATCTTTCATATGACCATGGGTCAGGGAATGGTTCTCTACACTGTGGCCTCTTCCCAGAATGTCCCTGGCCAAATCCGGATGGTCTTCCACCCATTTGCCTCTGAGAAAGAAGGTGGATTTCACCCCGTAGTCGTCCAGCACATCAAGGAGAGCCGTAGTCTGATCGTAAAGCCACCCGGCATCAAAGGTCAAAGCAATCTGCTTTTCCGGTAAGGTAAGGGTCCCCGAATCTATGACAACAGAGGCCACTCCGGCTCCGTTCCCGGCAACGGGCAGGACCAGCTGCTGATCCGCATAGATCACATATTCGGCCGGAATTTGGCCCGAGTTGGGAGGCTGAGCCGGTGTTTGGCCCGAGTTCGGCTTCCCTGTCGGCTCCGGCTGTTCTCTGGGTTCCTCACCGGGCTCAGGTTTCTCTTCCGGCACCTCTCCGGGTTCTTCCAAGGATGGCGGAAGAGGATTGCCGCCCCCACCGCCTGCCGGTTCCTTTTCATCACCGAAAACGAGACCATAGCCGATGGCTCCGATCGCAATAAAACCGATTATCAAAAAAATCGCGCTGTTCTTCTTTCCCTTCATTTTTTCTCCCCCTGTGTATCCCTGCACAAACTCTCTGCTTGTAACGCTGTTCTATCTGAAAATTCTTCTCGGTTCATTATATATTACGTTGAACAGCTATGTCGAATAGTAAGTATATCCAGCGAAAAATGGCAGAAAAAAAGGAAATTTACTCTTTTGTTTTGTAATCCGGGGCTTCTTCCAATAAAACTCTTTCCAGCTCTCCCATGATCACCGTCATCTGTGCCCGGGAAAGGAGGGTTTTCGGTCGAAAGCTGCCGTCACCAAAGCCCCTGACGATGCCAAGCCTGCTCACCTGCTCAATGGCTTGCCACGACCAGGGATTGGATGATGGGGTCACATCCGTAAAGGACGATGCCTTATCTTTTCCTGCGACAGAATGGCTGTTTAATATATTTTGAAGCATGACCGCTGTCTCTTCTCTGGTAATAGGGACTTCCGGCTTAAACAAACCCTCTGTTGACCCATTTATCAATCCGTGGGATTTTGCCCTTTCGATATCTACTTGTGCCCAATGTCCCTCTGTGTCCCTAAAAGAAGGGGTTAAGGTCTTTTTGTCAGGCAGTTCCAGAAGCCTTACCAGCATAGATACAGCCTCCGCTCTGGTGATAGACCTGTCCGGGGAAAACTCAGCATCTGACACACCCCTGATCCAATGATTCCGATATGCCTGCAGTATGGCATCCCTGGCCCAATGGTCCCCAGCATCCTCAAAGTAACATCCGTTGGACCGGAGCTTGAAATACCGCCAGGTATCTTCCGTCTCCTGGGCCAGGCTCCAGCTCCCCGTGCCCTTGATCCGGTATTTCTCAACCAGCTTCAATTTCTCTTTTATGGAGGTTTCATCTTCAAACCAGATCGTATAACTACCTGCCTCTATCTGCTTTCCGTTGATTCGCGGCTTGTCATCTTTCACATTTACGACGATCTCTGCGGATGGGGTTTTCGTCCCCTTGTCAAAGGTGACCCTCCCACCATAGGCCAGAATGAGCTGCCTGACTTCCTCGTTACCGATACCGACCCCCTGGGGGAAGCCTCCTCCGTTTTTCCAGATTCGCCCGTAAAAAGGGATGCCCAGCAGGATTTTTTCTTTCGGAACCTTACTCAGAGCATATTGAATGGATTTTTCCGCCAATCCCAGGCTGGCTACGGTACCCGGTTCGCTTCCCTGGTAATGCTCGTCATAGGCCATAATCATCAGATAGTCGCTGTATGTTGCTAATCCCTCATAGTCATAGGACCCCTTCCATCCGGTGGAAACCCCATAGGGATTGGCTGCAACGGATATCCCGATGATTTTATCATCCCCCAACTTTTCTCGGAGAAGCCGGATGAAGTCCGTATGCAGGTCACACTCCCTTTCGGTTAAGTTTTCCAGATCTACGTTGATACCGTCTAACCCATACGTTTCTATGAATTCCGCAAGGTTTTCCGCCAGTTCCTCTCTTTTCGCAAGAGCTTCCTGTCCCGCTTTTCTATCCCAGTGATTGCTCAAAAACGGTACCACGAAAATGCCTCGTTCATGCATTTCATCCACGAAGGCCGGATCAAAAGCCTTAGTGATGGCAAGGCTTCCGTCCGGGTTTACGTTGAAGTAATTTGGGGAGATTTCGTCGAGGCTGGCTTTAGTCCGGTCCACATGGGAAACATAAGATGCGGGATCGCCAAAATATATGTAGGACATGTTGTATCGGAGATCCCTTCCCGGAGTGGTCTCTGCAGAAGAGGGAATCACCGCCTGCAAAACAAATCCAACCAGGAATAGAACGGGAATCCATCTAAATATAATTTTCATAAAATGCATAGCAATCCCCCTTTTTCTGTACTTTACAGGAAAAGGGGGATTGCAACAATCGGTAAATATTGCCAGTAAGGTTAGTGGGAAACCCGAACTCAGCCTTCTGTCTGTGCTTCAACAATATTCAGAGCCCGGTACTTTTCCCGAAGGCGAGGTTTCTCGATTTTGCCCGTGGGGTTTCTTGGAATCTCCTCAAAGAAGATTCTCCGGGGCCGCTTATACCTTGGTAATGCGGATGAGAATTCCATAATCTCCTCTTCCGTGCAGACAAAGCCCGGCTTTAGCTCGATAATGGCCGCTGCGATTTCACCCAGACGCTTGTCCGGAATTCCGATCACCGCAGCATCCTTGACGGCTTCATGCGCTCGCAGGAAATTCTCGATCTGCACGGGATATAAATTTTCTCCACCGCTGATGATTACGTCCTTTTTCCGGTCCACCAAATGTACGAAGCCATCCTCATCCACTCTGGCCATATCTCCTGTAAAGAGCCATCCATCTTTAATAGAGGCTTCTGTGGCCTCCGGATTCCGGAAGTAGCATTTCATCACTCCGGGTCCCGACACGCACAGTTCTCCCACATCCCCCTGTACCACAAGGTTTCCCTTCTCATCCACCACCTTCAGATTCCAGTTGTAGCCGGCGATTCCTATGGCACCAACCTTGTGGATGTTTTCAATCCCCAGGTGGACGCAGCCGGGACCTATGGACTCGGACAGGCCATAGTTGGTATCATAATCCTGGTCGGGGAAGTATTGCTTCCAGCGGCGGATTAAGCTGGGAGGTACGGGCTGCGCCCCGATGTGCATGAGCCTCCATTGAGAAAGATCGTAGTCTTCCAAATGGATGTCTCCCCTCTCTACCGCGTCCAGTATGTCCTGAGCCCAGGGCACCAGGAGCCAAACTATGGTGATCTTTTCGTCGGAAACCGTCTTCAGAATGGCTTCCGGAGCGGTGCTTCGGAGCAATACCGCTCTGCTGCCCGATAGAAGGCTCCCGAACCAGTGCATTTTTGCCCCCGTGTGATAGAGGGGCGGGATGCAAAGAAAGTTATCTTCCCGGCTTTGTAAATGGTGATTCATCTCTACTTCACAAGCAGTGACAAGGCTTTGGTGCCTATGGAGTATGGCCTTGGGAAACCCGGTGGTTCCCGATGAAAAATAGATAACAGCATCCTCCTCTGCATCAAGGGGAATTTTTGGGCTTACGGACGAGCAGCATGCGGTGAGAGCATAATAGCTCTCGGAAAACACCGGGCGTCCCTGGCCTACGAACAGGCGCATCTTAATATCCGGGATATCGTCCTTGATAGCGGCGATCCGCTCTTTGAATTCCGGACCGAACAGTAGCACGTCGCATTGGGCTAAATCCAGACAGTACTTGATCTCCTCTGCCGTGTACCGATAGTTCAAGGGCACGGCGATTGCCCCCATCTTGAGAATGCCGAAGTAGATCGGCAGCCACTCCAGACAATTCATAAGCAGAATCGCTACCTTTTGACCTTTCCGCAGGCCCCTGTCAAGAAGAAAATTAGCCAGTCGGTTGGCCTTGTCGTCGAACTCACGCCAGGTCATCTCCCTTCGGTATTTATTGGCAGGATCCGTTTCCACCAGGTCGTAATCTCTCCAACTGGTTTTACATTCTTTCTTATCCGGATTGATTTCCACCAGACAGACTTCTTCTCCGTACAATGCTGCGTTTCTCGCAAGAATTTCCGTAATAACCATATTCCCTCCACACAAAATAAAAAATCGTCCCCGAATGTTACATTCAGAGGACGGAAGATCCGTGGTACCACCTCAGTTCGCAAATGTCTCGCGGCATTTGCCTTTAAGGGTGCTATCACACCCCGGCACTATAACGGGTGCACCCGGAAAAGCCTACGCAGATCCATCCTTCAGCTCTCAGCTCCCGGAATGTATTCAATGCAATTCGCCTTTTGCGCCTCTCACCACCCGGCAGCTCTCTGTCAAGTCGGCATGCATCTACTTGTTTCCGATCATCGCCTTTCGATAATCCATCATACTCACTTTCGGAGCGGATGTCAAGTCTCAGGAAATAAATCCTGCGCCGTCTACACTACTTTCATTTGCCCGTCAATATCCAAAGGCTTTATATCCGACTTGGTATACTTCTCAATCTCGCTGAGGCGGACAGCATCTGCCACATTGGATACAAACGTATAGGCGACTCCGTGCTTCTTCGCCCTGCCGGTACGCCCGATGCGATGGGTGTAATACTCGTTTTCATGAGGGATGTCATAATTGAAGACTGTATCCACATCCATAACGTCGATTCCTCTGGCTGCCACATCCGTAGCTACAAGGATGTTCAACCCGCCTTTTCGGAAGGTGTTCAGAACCTTTTCCCGGATGCTCTGACGGATATCCCCATGGATGCAATCTACCGCATATCCTTTGGATCCCAGCCACTTAGTCAGCCTCTCCACCTTATATTTTGTATTACAGAATACAAGAGCCCGCTCGTACTTTTCATCTTTGATAATCTTCATGATAGCCGTTGTCTTGTTCTTTTCATCGGTTCTCAGGCTGTACTGGAAAATATCCGGTTTGTTTGTCGTCGTTTCGGGAATGGTGATTTCTTCCGCATCTCTCTGATAAATCCAGCTGATATCCATCACCTCACGGGACATGGTTGCGGAGAGCAGTGCCAAGTTCCTGCGGTTTATGGTCAGATCCAATATTTTCGTTACGTCTTTGTAAAATCCCATATCTACCATGCGGTCCGCCTCGTCTAGGACTACGGTTTTCACACCGCCCAATTTGACAGTCCTCCGGTCAAGATGATCCAGCAGCCTTCCCGGCGTTGCTACAAGGATTTTGGGGCGCTTCTTCAGCATTTGTATCTGGGCGCCGATGGGTTGTCCTCCGTAAATGCATACGATGGATGCGCCCGACTTATATTTTGCCAGATCCCGAAGTTCCGTGGAAATCTGTATCGCCAGCTCCCGGGTGGGAGCAAGAATCAGGGACTGGATCTGCTGATCGTTAGCATCGATATGCTCGATGATGGGAATCCCAAAGGCATAGGTCTTCCCTGTTCCCGTGGGGGCCTTTGCAACAATGTCTTTCCATGCAAGCATGGCGGGAATGGCATCAGTTTGAACCGGTGTAGTATATTCCAGGTTTTTGCCTGTGATCGCCTTCATCAATTCTTTGGATAAGTTCATTTGGTCAAATTTCGTTCTGTTCATTCTTTTTCCTTTTCTACTCATAAAATAAGGAGACAGCATATAAAGCTATCTCCGAAAAATCCTTCTTTATTACCAATTGATTTTATCACGTTTGATCGCAGAAGGCAAGTAAATCCTTATTATTTATATTGTTCCCCATATCCATAGTGTTCAATGACATAATCCATATCCTTGTCGCCTCTTCCCGACAGATTCACCATGACCGCTTTATATTTATTCTCTCGGGCTAGTTTCATAGCATAGGCAACTGCATGGGAACTTTCCAATGCAGGTATGATCCCCTCATATCTGGAAAGCTTGAAAAAGGCTTCAATGGTCTCCTCATCCGTTGCAGATACATAGTTTACCCGGCCCAGTTCATGAAGAAATGCGTGCTCAGGTCCTGTGGAAGGATAGTCAAGGCCGCTGGCTATTGAGTAAACCGGTGCGGGTTCACCCTTTGCATCCTTGAGCATGATGCTCTCAAATCCATGAAGAACACCCTTTTCGCCGTAAGTGATGGAAGCTGCATGATCCCCTAGTGCAGGACCTCTTCCCAGAGGTTCCACACCGTAAATTTCAACCGGCTCGTTCAGAAAAGCCGGAAACATTCCCATGGCGTTGCTGCCTCCCCCAACACAGGCGATCACCGCGTCCGGCAGAATGCCGGTCATTTGAAGGAATTGGTCCTTTGCTTCTATGCCTACTACCATCTGAAAATCCCTGACCATCATAGGGAATGGATGAGGCCCTACAACGGATCCTATGCAGTAAATGGCATCTTTGTATTCTTTCATATAGCCTTCGAAAGCAGCATCAACGGCTTCCTTCAGGGTTTTCAACCCGTGACTTACAGGAATCACATTGGCTCCCAGTATTCTCATCCGGGATACATTGGGTGCCTGTTTAACAATATCCACCTCTCCCATATAAATATCGCATTTCAATCCGAAGTAAGCCGCCGCAGTGGCCAATGCCACTCCATGCTGACCTGCTCCCGTTTCCGCAATGATTTTCTTTTTACCCATGAACTTTGCCAGCAAGCCTTCTCCCATACAATGATTGAGCTTATGGGCACCTGTATGGTTCAGATCCTCCCGTTTCAGATAAATCTGTGTCGTTCCAAGGAGTCTGGACAGCCTTTCACAATGGTAGACAGGAGTTGGCCTTCCTTGGAACTCTCTTCTGATTCTGCGCAGTTCGTTGATAAACTGGGCCGAATGGCATATGGTCTGATACGCCTCGGTTATTTCTAAAAAAGCAGGAATCAGATCAGGAGGAAGAAAAGCTCCTCCATACTGGCCGAAATACCCTTTTTCGTCGGGATAATCCTTCAGATACGTGTTGAAGTCCACATCATAGTTCTTTTTCATTTTTCTCACCTTACCCTTTCATATGGTTCATATAAATTTGCGTAAGGGTCTCTGCATCCGATCGGGAACAAAAAAACACCTGTCCCCATCCAAGGACAAGCGTTAGCCTGCGGTACCACCTTGTTTGGTATGCAACCATAAAAATCACATACCCTCTCTGCAGAGTGCCATCACACTCTCTGCCATTTAACGCCGGCACTGCGTCGGAAGATACTCGGATGTTTCCTTTCACTCCGCCCTCAAGGGTCCATTTGTCTGCGGCTGCATCTGTCGGGCTTACACCAACCCCGATTCGCTAAAGATCGCTTCGCAGTTTTACTCCCCTATCATCGGTTTAAAGGAATACTACCACAGGCTGAAACCCCGGTCAAGTGATTTTTTCGTTCCTTAAACTTTGGTAAGTTCCCTACGAATGAGTTCTTCCGCTATAGAGAGTGCTTTTATTCTGCGCAGAAGCAACGTATGTTGGGCTGTACCCTGCTTCAGCTTCGGCATAACCTTTTCACATTTGTTGATGGTTGATGCAATAGCGCGAAGAGCCTCTCCAAGCTCTTCCGTAGAATAGTTTTCCACGATATTCCTCCACTACATCCACGGTTTTTTTATACAACCGGATTTATCATTTATAGCTGATAAGAAAAACTGCTGCAATCAATAACACGAAGATAATAAATACGACGACAAGAATAATCCTGAATATACGTGGAGTCTTTTTATCAGCCAGTTTTATACCCAGGAATATGCCAAGGAGAGCACCGACTGCGCCCCCCATTATGGCCCCTATATTACCCACAGCCTCATAGCCGCGGACTCCACCGAATTCAAATTCTGTGAAGTAGTTGCCACCAATGTTAGCGCCGGTAATCAGCCCAAGCACAAGTCCGGCAACTGTCAGAACTACTCCTCCCATAAACCCATAAAGGATTTTATGCATTTTTTCCCTTTCCTCCTCGCTGGTTTGCCGGTCTCCCAAGTTTGAGGATAACGTTAAAAAGATTCTAAACCATTTGTTTTCAATTTACAATCTTATCAACATCTCATCGCTATGCATATTATGTAATAATTTATTTTTGCACAGACTTGCCGGGTTCAAAGGGCTTTCGGAAGGTAAAGTCCGTTATATTATTTAAAAGGAAGGTTCAAGATATGAGAAATTTTGATGATGAGCCAACGCTCGATTCTATGGATCAGCGGTATTTCTATCCTTTGCCTTTACAGAGCGGTGCAATGGATACTGATGGCACAATTGGAGCTGCAACACTTATCGGCCAAAACCCTCAGGATGTTAACCGGATTTTGGCAGATGCAAGCCGCCAGTATGAAAACTATTATGATGAACTGCAAAGGTATGGAATACAAAGAGTTATCACGCGCTGGATCTTTATCACTATTATTACTTATGTGCTAAGAAACGGAGGGGACTCCTCGGAATCCATCGAACGCAGAGCTGCTCGGATTTTTGAAAATATGCGGAGAGATCTGAATTTGATTATTCTCGTTCTTAGAGGATACCGGGTACCTAATGACCTGATCAATCAACTCTTTATGGATATTATTACGTTTACACTCAGAAACATGGATGGTACTCCGGCACCGGGGCCAACTCCCGAACCCGCACCCGGCTGGAGTAATTGGGAGGATCTTGGCGGTGTGCTTACATCTGCACCGGCGGTTGCATCCTGGCAGACGAATCGCCTTGACGTATTTGGAAGAGGACAGAATCAAGCACTCTGGCATATTTACTGGGACGGAAGGCAGTGGAGCGGTTGGGAAGACCTGGGTGGTGTCCTGACTTCGGCACCGGGTGCTGTTTCATGGGGTCCAAACCGTATCGATGTTTTTGGAGCAGGCCAGAATCAGGCCCTTTGGCATAAATATTGGGATGGCTCTCAATGGAGCGGGTGGGAAGATCTTGGCGGTGTTTTGACGTCAGCGCCGGCAGTTGCATCATGGCAGCCAAACCGTCTTGATATATTCGCAAGAGGGCGAAATCAGGCGCTTTGGCATAAATACTGGGATGGAAGGCAGTGGAGCGATTGGGAAGACCTTGGCGGCGTATTGACATCGGCACCCACTGCCGTTTCATGGGGACCGAACCGCATCGATATCTTTGCAAGAGGGCAAAATCAGAGCCTATGGCATCTTTATTGGGATAGAACGAGATGGGGTTCATGGGAAGATGTGGGTGGCGGTTCAATCACTTCCGGTGCTGCAGCCGCTTCAACCAGAGTAAACCGTCTGGAAATCTTCTCCAGAGGAAGTCAGAACCAATTACTATTCAGAACATGGAATGGAAGCAGATGGAGCGGATGGCAATCTCTTGGCGGTGTGATTACCTCAGAACCAGCAGCTGTATCCTGGAGCGGTAGCCGACTTGACGTTTTCGCACGAGGCCAGAACAACAGTCTATGGCATATTTGGAGATCTTAAAGACCGGGGCCGGAACTTCCGGCCCTTCTGTTTTTCGAGAATAACGGTATAAACTTATGGACAAGGCAACGGGAATACTTTCAGCTTGTTGGTTATGGCTTCTTTCAAACAAATATTTCATCCAAACTTCTTCCGTCACAATCACCCAACGAGAGTCCCAAAATTTTAGCCATAGTCGGTGCCATATCCACCATCTCTATATCACCGACGATTGGGTATCCCCTTTTGATCTTTTCCCCGGACAGAATCACATTGCACCTGTAATGATCTTTATCCGGTGAATATCCATGGGTGGCATAATTGATTCCCCTCTTCCCCAAATCCTCAATGGTTGTATTGGACAATTCATCGGCAAAGCAATAGCCCCTCTTGGCCTCCACCATGTATTTTATAGAGTTATCGACATGGAAGCGACGCAGTTCCTGGCCGGAATATACAGCTTCGATTCCGTATTGTGCCTCTTCTGTGATTTTACCAATCAATTCCGCTGCCAGATTTTCCGCTTCATGATCCCCTTGCTTTATATGCAGATAGGCTGATCCTCCGGCACTCTGAAAATACGCTCTCCATATCAAGCCTGTATCTTCTTTAATAATCAGGTTCTGTTCTTTTAACAGATTGTTCAGATGTACCTTGCAATCTACATCAAGGTGCCCGTGATCCCCCACTACAAGAAAAACCGTGTCCTTTGCAATCCCGGCTTCGGACGCAGCTTGCATCAGATCTCCCAGCCGTTTGTCCATGCGCTTTACCGCCTCATGCACTTCCGCGCTGTCTGTTCCAAACCTGTGCTTTGCATCATCCAGATCGATCAGATGCAGCAGCAGAAGATTTGGTTTTTTTTTCTTTATGGTGTCAACTGCGCACATGGTGGAATAGTCATCCAGGTATGGTTCTTCCGTTCCCTTTCGTATGCGTCCGTATTTTAATTCCATATGCATGCTGAAAGCAGGACTGCCGTTTTTGAATATCTTCAACGCCTGGTTTTCACCATTGATTGCGGCAATTTCGGGTATATTGTACTTTATGGAAGCTTTGCCGGTGACCGGCCACAAGATTCCGGCCGTACGCATATTGGCTTCTTTTGCCGCATCATAGATTGTGGGAACTTTAATCGCATTCCTGAACCAATACCAAGTTTGGCTCTTTTCCTCTATGAAAGGCTGAAACGGATTGTTGTGCATGACACCATGCCTGTCCGGATAGACGCCTGTGACCAGCGTTGAGTGAACCACATAGGTCAAAGAGGGGTAAACGCTTCTCAGCTTTGAGCTAAAGGCACCGTTCTCGATTAATTTCTTCATGTTTGGAAGGCTTTTCGCCATTTCCCAGTTATCCTCGGAAAAGGCGTCATAGGATATGACAAAGAGATGTCCGGCTATCCTGGTATCGAACTTGCCCATTTTCTTACTCCCCCGAGCGATTTCCCGGCTGTTCCTTCGGCAAATTTAGAAGCACAATAAATCCCGCAACAAAGAGGGGTATGATCGATAAGATACTATACTTTGCATTGCCGGTCAGGGTAGTGGTCAAGGCCATAACGCCGGGTCCTACGATTGCGGCAAACTTGCCGAAGATATTGTAGAAGCCAAAGAATTCATTGGAATTTTCCTTTGGAATAATCTTTGCGTAATAAGATCTGCTCAGAGCCTGGATCCCCCCCTGGGCAGAACCGATCATGGCGCCCAGGATAAAGATGTGCCAGACAGAGGTTATGAAGAACGCTGCAATGCAGGAAATGATGTAAGTGATAATACCCACCTTGATCATCGTTGCGGCAGAATATTTTTTTGCCAGCCTGCCGTAGAAAATGGCACAGGGGAAAGCGATAATCTGAATCACTAAAAGAATTCCAAGCAAGACAAAGGTATCAAGGGAATCACCCCCTAAAACCGATGTGGCATAGGGCACTACCATTTTTATAATGGTATCCACACCGTCGATGTAAAGAAAATATGCAATCAGGAAGATGAATACTGTTTTATACTTCCGAACATCCTTAAAGGTATCCCGAAGCCGCTTGAAGCTGTTGACTATCGGTGTGGGCTCCGGCTCCACATAGTGCTTCTGTTTCACGTTCCTGATCATAGGAAGAGTCAGGAGTCCCCACCATAAGGCAGTGATCATAAAACCAATCTGATACCCGATTGCAAGGTCCATCCCCAGGAAGAAAATCAATAGGAGACTGATGCCAAAGGGGATAATGCTGGCAATATATCCAAAGGCGTAGCCGTTTGCGGAGACCACGTCCATCCGATCATCCGCCGCGATGTCTACCAGAAATGAGTCATAGAAAATATTGGCTCCGGAAAAACCGATGGCCGACAGGATATAAAAAAGAATTAAGAGCTGCCATTGACCGCTCCCCGGTGAAACAAAGGTCAAAGAAGTCGTGCAGAGCAAGCCCAATGCTGCAAAGAATACAAAGAAGCGCTTTTTTTTATCCTTGTAGTCTGCAATTGTTCCCAGAATAGGGCTGAGGACCGCGATCAGAATACCGGCTATTGAGTTAAAATACCCCAAGTCCATGCTGCTCTCAACGTTGTCAAACATGCCGAATATAATGGGCAGCAAAGCGGTAGTCACAGCCATAGAGTATGCGGAATTACCGCAGTCATACAAAATCCATGACTTCTCCTCTTTTGTAAGTTTCATAAGAGCAGCCCTCCCGTTCCATCCTTCAATCAAACAGACTATACTTCTTCATTGCGATTCAGGCTGTAATTCCGAAACTATCTTTTCAATCTGAAAGCAGCGCTGCAGTCAGGTCCAGTGGATCCATTGCTTTGCCGTCCTTATAGACGCGCATGTTGCCCGAAGCGATTTCGTCCATCAACATTACATTGCCATCGCCATCGATGCCGAATTCCAGTTTGATATCGTAGAGTTCCAATCCTTTCGTCTGGAGTATCTCGCTGATTATGGCTGTAATTTTCTGAGTACTGCTTTTGATTTCTTTAAATTGTGCAGCGGTCATAATACCCAGAGCTTCCAATCCTTCCACCGTGACCAAAGGATCGCCTCTCTCATCATCCTTTAACGTTGCTTCCACATAAGCGTCGAGCTTATCCCCTTCCTTTACATAAGCTCCGTAACGGCGCAGGAAGCTTCCCACCGCCCGGTAGCGACAAATTACCTCAAGTCCTTTGCCAAAGGCCTTTGCCCCTTTCACATCCATGGTTCCGTTTTCCACATCGGCACTGATATAGTGGCTTTCAATGCCGGCTTTTTTAAGCATTTCAAAGAACATAACAGATACCGAAAGGTTTTCTTTACCTATTCCTTCAATGGAAAGACCCACGGTGTTGGCTCCGGGATCAAAAACCCCATTTTCCCCTGTCACATCATCCTTGAACACCAATCGGTAGTTTCCATTCTCCAATTCAAACACATCTTTGGTCTTACCCACATACAGTTTTCTCATAGCAGTTTCCTTTCCCATACTTATCTTATATGCAGGTTGTCCTTTTTTACACCGGATTTACCGGTATAGCCGATGGGTTTCCCGCTGCACTTCTTTATTTACTTTTCAAATTATAGACTGTATGACTTTATTATGCAAATCAATCTTCTGTAATTTACGACTAAAACCTATGCCTTACCGATCAAATATAAGTACTTTGCCGGAACAGGGATGCTATGCCATATCTACGAATAAAGCCCGGCTACATATGAAACCGGGCTTCTTTCCTCTACTTATAACCGGGGTGTCCTTTTGGACTAATCGGCAATTTCCTCTGTACTGAAATCGGCGGTCAGTGGAACGCTCTTATTTCCTGCTTTATCATAAGTTCTTACAGAAATTGTGTATTCTGTGTCGTCGTCAAGGTCACTGATCACAATATCGGTATCCGAAGTACTGTAGGTGCCAAGGAAATCCCCATCACTGTATACCTTCACTCTATAACCTTCAACCCCAACATTATCCTTTGCGGAATCCCACTCTATTTCTATGCTGTCCTCCATAATCTCAATCTCTTTTATGACGCTTCCCGGCAGCCAGTAAGGTTTTTCTGTATCAACAGCTACATTTTCTTCCAGTGTAGTGGCCTTGATAGCCAGACCCTCTTCACTCCAATTGCCTGCCGCATCCCCTGCAAAAACCGTGAATTCATACTCCGTATTGGCTTCGAGACCCGTTATTTTAACCGTTCTTCCGCTCTTCACATACACAGTTTTATCCGCATCATCAATTTCATATTTAACCTTATAGATTGTTACACCTTCATTGTCCTCAGCAAAGGACCATTTTAACGTAACGCTGTCAGAGGTAATGTCAATAACAGCAATCTGGCTATCATTGTCCCATTCGGGTTTTTCGTTATCGGCTGCGGTATCATCGTCGTCATCATCATCGTCGATAAGATTAGCAATGATGCTGGCGATATGCGCTCTGCTGAGGAAGCCATTGGGATTGAAGTTGCCGCCCGGATTTCCTTTGATGTATCCGGCTTCATATAAAGCCAGGATATACCGGTATTCGTCAGCATTCTGAAACAAATTCTTATCTTTGAACGGATTGATGTCGTAGCTGCTCCTGACTTCTAAAAGATTTGCCTCCTGCAATGCTTTCGCTATTGCGACGCAAGCCTGAAGACGATCCACCTGAACCTGGGAGTGAAAACGCTTTAAGTTAAGGTAGCCTTGCTCAAATCCTTTTTTAACAGAATGTTTAGCCCATCCCGGGACTTTATCAAGGCTTTCGTCGTCATCGTCATCGTTTAAATCTTCATCCTCGTCATCCATCGGGTTCAGTCTTTCCCCGACCAGTTTGTCGATTATGACTGCCAATTCTGCCATGGTCAGGATTTTTTCCGGTCGGAAGGTACCGTCTTCATATCCCTGCAGTATACCTAAGCTCTGCATTTTCATGATATTTCCCATGCCCCAATGACCTTCGATATCTTTGAAGGATCCCTTATTCGATTGGCCATTCCCTTTGTCGTTATCGGCAAAAGCCATTCCGGTAAAGGCTGTCATGATCAATGCCAGTGTAAGCATCACCGCTAAAAAACGTTTCATCTTAATTCCCCCTTTGAGTCTTTTCCGCTTTGATGATTATCCCCAATTGAATACCCACCGTTCTATTTATAATATTCTATAACCTCATCAAATAAATTGGGGTGGTTGGAAAATTATGATGGATTATAATGTTTGAAGCAATATGTTCTCAAACATATTGACAAAATTTGATATGACGCATAAAATAGTAACACATCAAATAATTTTGATATGAGGTGATAGCTTGGCAAGCAATTACGAAGATCACGCAAAGATCTTTAAAGCTTTTTGCGATGAAAACCGCCTGCGGATACTTGAACTACTGCGCGGCGGCGAAAAATGCGCCTGCGTATTGCTGGAACAGTTGGACTTGGGTCAGTCGGGGCTTTCCTACCACATGAAGATCCTGGTTGAGTCGGGTGTGGTGGAAAGCCGCCAGGAAGGCAAATGGACGCATTACAAAATGAGTGAAAAAGG
>CAYOYO010000021.1:0-21850 GCA_964408195.1 uncultured Oscillospiraceae bacterium
TGCGCCAAATCTCGTCCATCTCCAAGGCCTTCTCCTCAAGGGCCTCGGCCGGTGTTCGTAATATTTCCTCCTGCTCCCGCTCTTTCTTTTTCTTCCCCACAGCAGGGACTTTTTTGTCTGTTACTTCTTCTTCACCCTTATCAAGTTCTGTGAGCTCACCGTTGTTTGTAAGATTCAGGCTGTTCAAATCTCCACGGGAAGCTAGCCTTACCATGGCCAACTCCAGCAGGATTCGGGGCTGGGTGGACCATTTGGCATCCGAGAGGGTATGAGCAAGTTCAAGGATGCCGTCATTGATGGAGGATAACCGGATCCGCCGGCTTTGCTCACGAATTCTTTCCACATTTTCTTCCGACACATTTAACAGATCTTCCGGGCGGTTGATAAACCTGGTCAGCATCAGGCTGCGGTAATGAGCAATCCAGTCTTTCATAAACTGCCTAACCTCAATGCCTTCGGACAGAATCCGGTCCAGCAGCAGCAGCCCGTCGGTTATTCTACCCTCCTCGATTATATCCGTAAGTTGAACAAACACCTCTTGTCCCGAAGTGCCCAGTATTCTCAGCACGTCTTGCCTGGTCACCTCTTCTCCTCCACCGGCTATGCACTGATCCAGAAGAGAGAGGCTGTCCCGTACGGAGCCGTCACCGTTGGCAGCTATGAGCCCCAGTGCGCTGTCGGAGATTTTCACATCCAACTTCCCGCATATTTCCCGCATTCCCTCCCGGAGCTGTTTTTCCGGCACTCTGTGAAAGTCCAGTCTGAGGCAGCGTGACAGTATGGTGGCAGGCAACTTTTGAGGCTCAGTTGTGGCAAGGATGAACATAATGTGGGCAGGGGGTTCCTCCAGAGTTTTCAGAAGGGCATTAAAGGCCCCCGTTGAAAGCATGTGGACTTCATCGATGATATAGACTTTGCACTTACCCGCTACAGGGGGGTACTTGACGCTTTCACGGAGTTCCCGAATGTTATCCACCCCGTTGTTGGACGCGGCATCGATCTCAATCACATCGAGAAAAACTCCGTCCCGTATGGCCTCACAATTTTCACAGGTCCCACAGGGTCGGGATTCCTGAGGAGCGGTACAGTTAACCCCTTTTGCCAGAATTCTCGCCGTTGTGGTCTTGCCGGTTCCTCTTGTGCCGCAGAACAGATAGGCGTGCCCCACGGTGCCGTTTCGGATCTGGTTTCTGAGAATCTTCACGATGTGCTCCTGGCCCAGGAGATTTTCAAAGGTTTCCGGCCGAAAACTGCGATATAAAGCCTGATACATAACTTCTCCTTTTTTGAAATCCATGGCACTATGCAAATTGCCCTTTACCAGCCCCGCATGGAGATGGAACAGGCTGAGCTGCGGCACATAAGAGGTTCCGTTTATCGCTGCTTCCTTCCGGACCTGACGAGGTTCACAGATTCTTATTGCGCAGGACCCGGACCATGCCAGGCGAAGCTGCCAAAAGGCAATTTGCCTCTTTATTATATAGGAAGCTCAGGGTTCAGTCAATGGAATTGATACGGAATTAATCCCGGGTCGATTCCGAGACCATATGAATTTTTTTTAGAATTTCAGGCAAAATAACCGGGTGAAAAGATGTCCATCCGATTGAAACGCACAAAGGTAAGAAAAATTTCTATGGTCGGGATTTTTCTACAAGGCGTTATAAGGAGAGGTGGATCTATTTCACGATACACAACGGAAAAGGAGAATGGAAATGGATGGAATGGACAATCGGTCAAGTACCGGGCGAAATGATATGAAAGGTACCGCAGAAGGCACCTGGAATGAGGTAAAGGGTGCGGCAGGTAATATGTGGGACGATGTGAAAGAAACCGCAGATGATTTTCGGGACAGTGCAAAAAAAATGAAAGACAAGGCGGAGAATAAAATCGAGAACGCAGCAGATAAGACCGAGCGCATGATGAACAAAGTCGGCAACAAAGTAGAGGACAAAGCGGAGGATCTGCTGGAAAAAATGGATGATGTGCTCCGCCGGACAGATGACAATTCCGGCAGGAATCAGCCGAATACAACCTTGTAAAGCTCGTCACTTCCGGGAGCTTCAATGGGGATGCTGTCGTTTTTGCTGACTAGAATACGGCCCTTTGAAGCTTCCGTAATCCTGCCGATGCAGGTGACAGGAATATTTGCCGAATGTATCTTTTCCATAAGCGCATCCTTTTGCTCCGGGTGGGCCATGATCATCATGCTGCCGCTGGAAATCAAACGCAGAGGGTCAAGGCGGAAATGACTGCAGATTTTTTTTGTCACCCCGGCTATGGGAATTTCATCAGCCCAGACCTCCGCTCCGGTTCCGGAAATTTCGCACATTTCCCAAACGGCCCCCAGCACGCCGCCTTCGGTGATGTCATGCATCCCTGCCGTACCGATTTTGCCGGCGATGACGCCTTCCTTTACGACGGAAACCCGATCCAACATAGCCTTGGCTTCCGAAATTTCATATCCTGTTAAGACATCCTTCAATCTGGCTTCATGGTCGCTTGCAATAATGCCAGTACCTTCAAGGCCCGCCTCCTTGGTCATTAGAATAAAATCTCCCGGTTGCATATCCAAAGCATTTTGGGAGGCTCCTTTGACTGCTCTTCCAAGAGCGGTGGACACGATGACAGGTACATTCACAGCTTTGGTGATTTCCGTATGGCCGCCGATAATCATGACTCCCAGAGACGCGGAAGTTTCTCCTGCCTGGCGCATTATCCCGTCAATTTCCTCAATGGTGGTACCTTCCGGCAACATGCAGGCCAATAAAATGCCCAGAGGCTCAATGCCGTTTGAAGCGATATCATTGCAGGAAATTTGAACGGCCAGCCTTCCGATGTCCGCCACCGCTCCCGTAATGGGATCCGTGGATAACACGCAGTCATACTCTCCGAAATCCACCAGAGCACAGTCCTGGCCGATGCCGGGTCCGGTGGTGACTTCCGGTCTCTTATATTTAAAATGCTTGAACACCATCTCTTCCAGCAGATTGCTATCCAATTTTCCTGTTTTCATGTTGCCTCCCATGTATCTGACAAGGTCTCCCCCCTGCTACATTATGATATTATTCCGGTCTGTTTCTGTCCTCCAGCCACAGGTCAAACTGCTCTTCCGTAATTATGGGGATGCCCAGTTCCTTTGCCTTCTTGTTTTTAGAGGAATTTGACATACTGTCATTATTGATCAGATAGTCCGTCTTTGCAGTAACGGAATCCGTCACCTTACCGCCTTCTCCTTCGATTGCTGCCTTCAATGCATTCCGATTTTTGTAGCGCACAACAGACCCGGTTATGACAAAGGTCAAATTCTCAAAAAGCTGCTCTCCTGACGGTAGTTCCGTATCTTCAAACCGGATTTCCTTCAAAATATCGTCTATTCCCACAATGTTTTTTTCATTGCTGAAGAATTTGACATAGGCCTCTGCCATCACATGGCCGATACCATATATTTGTGTGAGCTCCTCGTAGGAGGCGGACTGAATTGCTTTCCAACGGTAGTTGAAATGCTTGCAGATGGCTTTGGCGTTGGAGAGACCTACATTGGGAATCCCCAAACTGTAAAGCAGCCTCACCGAGTTGGTGGTTCTGGCATTGTTGACCGCATTCACAAGATTGCGATAGGACTTCTCGCCAAATCCCTCCATCTGAACGATCTGCTCCTTGTGTCTCTCTATGTGGAAGATGTCTGCAAGCTCTTTGATGAATCCTTTGGATAAGAGCTTCTCGATGGTGGCTTCAGAGAGCCCGTCTACACCCATAGCATCTCTGCTGACAAAATGAGTGTAGGCTTTTACCTGCTTTGCCGCGCACTCTTCATTGGCGCAGTATAGCACCTTTACACCGTTTTCTTGTCTGATGCTCGTATGCTCGCTGCATACCGGGCAATTCTCCGGGATCTGGACCGTACCGCTTCTGGTGAGGTTTTCCGCTACCTGGGGGATGATCATATTGGCTTTGTAAACCCGGATTTCATCCCCTGCTCCCAGGGAAAGCCCCTCCATGATGCTGATATTGTGAAGGCTTGCCCGACTGACGGTGGTCCCTTCCAATTCAACGGGTTCAAAAATCGCAATTGGGTTGATGAGCCCGGTTCTCGATGCACTCCATTCCACTTCCAGAAGGGTTGTTTCCTTAATCTCATCCCTCCACTTAAAGGCAACTGCATCTCTGGGGAATTTTGCCGTTGTTCCCAACTCTTCTCCGTATTTTATATCATCATAGATCAGAACCAGACCGTCGGAAGGGAAATCGTATCCCTCCACCTCTCCGGCGAACCGGCCTACACACTCTTCAATGTTGCCACTCTCTACTTCTTTGTATGGAACCACATCGAAGCCTTGCTCCTTAAGCCAACCCATCTGAACTTTTCTGGAATTGTCAAAGTCCATCCCCTCAGCTCTGACGAGGCCGAAGGCAAAGAAGTGCACACTTCTTTCTGCCGTAATCCTGTTGTTGAGCTGCCTTACGGAGCCGCTACAGAGATTCCGGGGATTTTTATATTTGGATTCCACCTCTGTCAGCTGACTGTTCAGTTTGTGAAAGTCTTCATAACCGATTACCGCTTCCCCCCGTAGGATGAGTTCTCCTTGAAACGGGATCATCAGAGGAATGTTCACAAATACTCTGGCGTTATTCGTGACTACCTCACCCACTTCACCGTTGCCTCGGGTGACCGCTTTCACCAGCTTTCCTTCCGCATAGGTAAGGACTATGGTAAGCCCATCCAGTTTCCAGGAAAGAAGTCCTTTCTGCTGCCCTAACCATTCCTTAAGGACAGCTACATCCTTCGTCTTGTCCAGAGACAGCATAGCTTTTTCGTGCTTCTCCTTGGGCAGACTGTCGGCCAGTTCATAGCCTATACGGATCGTGGGGCTGTTTGACAGCACTACGCCGGTTTCCTGCTCCAGTGCCGACACTTCGTCATAGAGTCTGTCATATTCCAGATTGGTCATTACTTCCCGGTTTTCAAGGTAGTATGCCTTAGCGGCCCTTTCCAATATAAAAACCTTTTCTTTCATGATCTGAAGCTTGTCTTCCATTCCCGTCTCCTTCAGAGTTTTTGATCCTTCTATGTTATCCGCTTTAAAGTTTCGTCAGGGGTGCAATATCGATTGCCAGTTTTTTCGTTCCGGCGCTTTCGAAGATGACTGTCACGGCATTGTTTTCAACGGAGATTACCTGGCCCACGCCGAATTTGGAGTGGGTCACCTTGTCTCCGGGAGACAAGTCTCCACGGGTCAATTTGGGTCCGGCGGCGCTCTGTCTTATGGCTCGAAGCTGGTCAAAGGGACGGAAAATCGGCTGTTCATCTTCATTGGAGGTATAGGAGCCGATTCCACCGTATCGGTTGTAGCTGTTTCCTGTGTAAACCGCATCGCCTTCAAGCAATTTCCGGTCGATTTCTTTTAAAAACATGGACTCTCTGGTAAAATCGGTTTTTCCATAAACGGTGCGAACCCCTGCGCTGGTCAGGAACAGTCGCTCCTTGGCCCTGGTCATCCCCACATAGCACAGGCGTCTCTCCTCCTCCACTCCATCGATTTTCTCAAGAGCACGCCAGCCGGGAAAAAGTCCGTCCTCCATGCCCACCATAAAGACTACGGGAAACTCCAGCCCTTTGGCGCTGTGAAGGGTCATGAGCACTACCGCATTTTCATCCGGGTCCAGGTTGTCCACTTCTGCCATGAGAGCGATGGATTCCATAAATTCGGTAAGGCTTCCCGATTCTCCCAGGTCCTCTTTGCTCTTTTCATAGTCGTAAATGGCAGATTTGAATTCCAGCAGATTTTCTATGCGGGTCTCTGCCTCAACGGTATTCTGCCCTTCCAATGCTTGTAAATATCCGGTCCGTACCAATAACCCGTCATAAATGTCCGATATTTTCAGGTTTTCCTGCTCAAGGGAAAGCTTGCTGATGGTCTCTGCCATCCGATAGAGACTTTCACCGGATTTGCCTGCCATGCTGTCCATGATTTCTTTGTCCAGTAGGATATGAAGGAGGCTTTCACCGCGTACAGAAGAAAGAGCTTGAAGCTTTTCCAAGGTCTTTGCCCCCACCCCTCGCTTTGGTTCATTAATAATCCGCTCTAGGGAAAGATCGTCGGCGGGATTTTGCACCAGCCGCATGTAGGCCACCATATCCTTGACTTCTTTGCGGTCATAATATCGGATACCTGCCAGAATGCGATAAGGGATTCCTTTGGCGCGAAATGCTTCTTCAAACAGTCTGGATTGGGCGTTTGTCCGATAGAGCACTGCAAAGTCGGAATATTTCCGTGAACTCGTGTGAAGCCTGTCCACCTGCGAAGCCACATAGCGGGCTTCGTCTTTATCATCCTCGGCCCTGTAATATTGAACCTTTTCGCCGGCCCCTTTCTCGGTCCAGAGTTTTTTGGGCTTTCTGCCCCGGTTGTTCTGGATTACGCAATGGGCTGCAGACAGAATGTTACCGTCAGATCGATAGTTTCGCTCCAGCTTGATGACTTTTGCTCCCCGGAAGTCCTTCTCGAAATCCAATATGTTATTGATATCCGCACCCCGCCACTGGTAAATGCACTGGTCGTCATCCCCTACCACGCAAATGTTGTTGTGGGCTTCCGCCAGCATGCGGATGAAGCGGTACTGCATGTAGTTGGTATCCTGGTACTCATCTACCATGATGTATCGGAATCGTTCCCGGAAACGCTGCAGCACATCCTCTTCCTGCTGAAACAGTTTTACCGTCTGGAGCAATAAATCGTCGAAGTCCATGGATTGGTTAGTTTTCAATACCTTCTCATAGGCTTGGTACACCTGGGCAGCCATCCTGCCCTGGGGATTTCCGCTGTTCTCCTCCGCAAACTTAGCGGGAGTAATGCCCTTTTCTTTGCAGTCGCTGATGATGGATAAAAAGTAGGGAGGAGTATATTTCTTATCCTCTACTCCAAGCTGTTTCAGGATATTCCGTACTACGGTTTTCTGGTCACCCGGGTCGTAGACCACAAAGTCCCTGCTGTAGCCCAACCGGTCTCCATACATGCGGAGTATTCGAAGACAGGCGGAGTGAAAGGTGAGGATCCACATATTCCGTGCATCGCCGCCTATGAGGGCCTCGACTCGATCCCTCATCTCTTTCGCCGCTTTGTTTGTAAAGGTAACTGCCAGAATCTCAAAGGGAGAAACCCCCTCCTGTTTTATCATGTGAGCTATCCGGTGGGTCATGGTGCTGGTTTTGCCGCTACCGGCTCCCGCCAGAATCAACAGAGGGCCATCCTTGTGGACAACGGCCTTCCGTTGTTCCGTGTTTAGTTGCTGTAAATAGTCCAAATCATTGTTCATAAAATGTCTCCTGTATCCTGGCCATAGGAATCCTGTACCTTTTCCTATCCTTCGTTTAGTTTATCATACGGGCCGGTTTTTGGGAATATAAAACCGCCCCCGCCGCCAGCACATGGGGACGGTTTGTTACAGTTCACACCCCATCTGTCGAACTGTGCAAAATATATGTTTGTATGCAGATTTCTCGGCCCTACACCTGTTTTGTTCGCAAATTTGAGCAAAATTTGCGTTTGTATAGGTTATTTACATATATTCACATCATAATTTGCATACAAACGAATTTTTTGCTCATTAAACTGCAAATCAGCGGCAAACTCGGCCAAAGATTGCATATAACTGCATTTTCTGCACATTGGGGGTGCGTACAAAAGTTGGGTTTCTGTTATTTGATCTGCCCAATAATCTATCTGACTAATACTCCGTAACATCTAAATGTTTTTCCAGATACGCTGAATATTTCTTCAAGTACAAGGCGGAGGAACGAGGCATAGCCGTAGCTATGGTGAGCGACGACAACGCTGCAATTGGGAAATTAGTGATTGTTATTTTGATCGATATACTCTTCATATGTGCAAACTTTATCGACGATGCTCCCGTCCATTTTTATTTCAATAATCCGATTTGCTACGGTTTGGATAAATTGATGGTCATGAGAGGAAAACAGCATCGCTCCCTTAAAGTCAATCAATCCGTTATTTAATGCGGTGATAGATTCCAAGTCTAAGTGATTCGTCGGCTGGTCCAACACGAGAATATTGGCTCCGTAGAGCATCATGCGCGACAGCATACACCTTACCTTTTCCCCGCCGGAGAGAACCTTGACCGCTTTGAATACATCATCTCCAGAAAACAGCATCCTGCCAAGGAATCCACGCATGAAGGTCTCCGTCGTCTCTTGCGTGAACTGGCCTAGCCACTGCACCAGATTTAAATCCGAATCGTTGAAAAAAGCGGAATTGTCCAAAGGAAAATAGGATTGGGTTGTACTGGCCGCCCACTTGAAGGTCCCTTCATCCGGTTCAAGTTCCTTCATCAATATCTTAAACAGAGTGGTGTTTGCAATCTCATTCTCGCCCACGAAAGCAATTTTATCCTCTCTGTTCATCTGAAAGGTTACCTTATCCAAAACCTTGACTCCATTGATCGTCTTGCTGATGCCCTCCACAAACAAGGCATCCTTACCGATGGGTCGGTCTATGGTAAATCCCACAAAAGGATAGCGCCTGGATGATGCGGGCAGTTCGTCCACGGTAAGCTTGTCCAGAAGTTTTTTCCGAGACGTTGCCTGTTTCGACTTGGACTTGTTTGCGGAAAAGCGTTGAATAAAGCTTTGCAGCTCTTTTATCTTATCCTCGCTCTTTTTGTTCTGATCCCGCAATATTTTTTGTGTAAGCTGACTGGATTCGTACCAAAATTCGTAATTGCCCACAAACATATTTATTTTCCCGTAATCTACATCCACCACATTTGTACAAACAGTGTTAAGGAAATGCCGGTCGTGGGAAACAACAATGACGGTGCCTTCGTAATCCAGAAGGAAATCTTCCAGCCAGTTTATAGCCACCACATCGAGATGGTTTGTCGGCTCGTCCAACAAGATGATTTCCGGCTTTCCAAACAAAGCCTGGGCCAACAGGACCTTAATTTTTTCATTGCCCGTCAAGGCGTTCATTTCCAGGTGCAACATATCAACGCCAAGCCCCAGACCTTGAATGAGTATGCTTGCATCGGATTCTGCTTCCCAACCGTTCAACTCGGCAAATTCGCCCTCCAGAACAGAGGCGGCGAGGCCATCCTCGTCAGAAAAATCTTCTTTCCCATACAAAGCTTCTTTTTCCACCTGAATCTCATACAACCTTGGGTTGCCCATTATGATTGTATCCAGCACTGTATATTTCTCGTAGGCAAAATGATCCTGCCTGAGCACGGATATGCGCATGTGCGGTGGGATGAAAACCTCACCGGTGGAGGGTTCCAGGTCACCGGACAATATTCTCAAAAAAGTTGACTTCCCGGCTCCGTTTGCACCGATAATGCCGTAGCAATTCCCGGGGGTAAATTTCAGGTTCACATTTTTAAACAATGGGGTTCCGCTGAAGTTTAGACTTACATTTGTGATTGTTATCATGATTTCTCCTTGTATTGAAACTGTCAAATATGAATCTTACATCATCTGCGCATAGAAAGCAAACTGCAAATAAGAGAATGCACATAAGAGAATAAAAAAGCGACTCCGGGAAGCGATTCCGGAGCCGCTGTTGTCTTATAGGATTAATATTCGATGAATTTGTCGCCCATCACGCCGCAGATGCTGCACCTGTCAGGACGCGCCTTCTCGATGTTTCCGCAGATAGGGCAGAGATAATAGAAAACTTCTTCCGTCTGATCAATGTTATCCAATGCGTCCTGATAAAGGCCTGCATGAACCTCTTCCGCCTTCATTGCAAAGGTAAAGGACATGAGCGCTGCCTTGTTTCCTTCCGCTTCCGCCTCTTTTACGAAATCCGGATACATATCCTTATACTCATAGGTCTCACCGGTAACGCCATCTTTCAGATTGTCCGCAGTGGAACCGATTTTGCCCGCCACCTCAAAATGCTTCAAAGCGTGCAGTGTCTCCGCATCTGCGGCTGCTCTGAACAATTTTGCCGCGTTCATCTTTCCGTCTTTCTCGGCCTTTTTCGCGTATGCCGTGTACTTCCTGTTCGCCTGAGACTCTCCGGCAAAAGCTGCCATCAAATTTTCCAATGTTTTGTTCTCACTCATTTCATCTTCCTCCTGCTTATGAAAATATTAAATATCTACTACTTTTTTATACCATCCCTCTGAACACATTGATCATTTCAGCCGTTAATGAAATGTTGCTGTCCGGTTCTGGGATCTCCCCCCTGGGTCTTTTCTCGGATCGAAACCTGGTGCCGCTGGCATAGACCCATCCCGGCACCTGGTCCAAGCCGTCTTCTTCCACCAGAAAGTAATTCAATTCGTCAATAGTAAATTAAAACTGAGCCTCCCCCTTTTTATTTTGAAATACATTGTGAAATACTCTTGGTTCTATATCCTGTATCATTCGTTTACTCTTCTCTTTTCAGGACGTTCTGCAGGTTATCTTTAAGCTGCGGAAAATCATAAAATACTGTTTGATAGACCATTTCCATCTTCAATGTGCTATATTTATGGGCAGCAATATCCCGAAAGCCGGCGATTTCTTTCCATGGTATATGCTTTGAAAGCAACCTTGTATCTTCGGTAATACTCTTAGCAAGCTCACCAATATTTATTACCGTCATGCTTATGGCCCTTTTGAGCATTTCATTGCTATTGAATTCCTCATATGTCAGCGTTCCCATCATTTCAAGGGAAATTTCAATCTCCGATATGATTTTATTAAAAATAATAGTATCTCTATGATTCATAAAGGGGTACCACCTTCCCTATTTCAATGATACTGTCTTTTGATAATGGCAGAGGGATAATATCAATTTTCATATTTGTTAACTCTTCAAGTCGTATTTTCAAGCTTGATACTGTAAGTAATGACGTAAAAGGAGTATTGAATTCTACCAAAAGATCCAAGTCACTTCCTTTTTGCTGGATTCCTTCCGCAAATGATCCAAAAAGGTCAATTTTTTTTATAGGGTAATCCGGAGCAACACTCGAAACAGTTTTCTGTATTTCTACTATAGACAGCATATCTCGATTCCTCCCTTGCATAATTACTGTTTACTTGTACTATCAGTATATATCAAAACTTTATAATTTGAAACAGGGCCCCGGTTACCCCCTCAATCAGTTGGGCTATCGTTTACTATCGCGTGCCGGATTTCTTAAGCTTCTCAGGTACGGTTTTAGCGGAGGTCTCCTATGTAAATTCAATCTCTAAACTCTTTTCAAATCAATGGTGGCCATCCTTTCGCATCGTGTTTCGCTTTACGCTCTATTCTTCCTTTTCCCCGTTATGGATTGTACGAAGCAAAATTCGGGATGCTTCAATAAACACAACACTTTTGTCTTATTCTCACTTTCTTAACCTTAATTCCTGCCCTTCGACTTCTGCGAAGCCGGTTAGTGCAGCACGTAGATTTTCACCATTCTTGGCATGGCACAACGCTTCGCTTAGACTCTCTATCGAAAGCAGAGCAGCGGCAATGCAGTAAAAGCTCTTACTCCTGCCGTCATCATAATAATCCAAAGCAGCTTTGATGAAGGCCATTCGCTCCTGTTGCTCCGAAAGGAAACCATCAAGTCCAATTTCAGTTATGCGCCGTTGATTCGGCATTACCTTTCTGTGTAGGACGAATGAATCATGTTCCCCTGTTTCTTTATCGAATTTCCGGCAGGGAAAGTCACCACACCCAGCGCAGACCTCAAGTCCGTGCTTCTTAACACAACAGGTAATGAAGGAGCAGGACGGATGTTTCTGCTCGAAACCTTCACCACCGCAGCCCGGGCAGCGTGAAGATCCCTCAGTATAGTACCGTGGACAAAGACCACAATCTATCCCACAACAACCTATGGTTGGATACTTACGCTGTGCCATTATGGGTTCCTCCAGTCAGAATAGTCTATAGCTTCAAGATTTGACATCTCCCTTAAACACCTCAACAAGTAATTTGATATTTTGCCTTAAGTTCATTATACCTGTTGTAAGGGACGTAGTTTTCTTTCTGTAGCCGCTCCAATTTTAGATAGAACGGGGAAGGATTTATCCAAAAACATGAAATTTGAGTTCATCTTTGCCGCCCTTACTGCTTTGGGCTTTTCAATATTCTACCATAATACAATAACGTAATCCAATATTATTAGCAGGATTCCGATGTTCTGATCGATGCCGCGTTATTGCTCGCACCGTCCTATCGTCTATCGAGCTTCTGCCTCCCTTAATCAAAATGACATGTAAGTGTCCTTAAAATGAATTGGGATCACTGGGAAAAATAAAAAACGACTCCGAAAAATGCTTCGGAGTCACTTTTTGTATTACTATTTAACTACTTTCCTTACTTGAAGTTCTCCGGCTTTACCTGAAAGTAGGCCTTGGAATGTTTGCAAACAGGGCAGAGCTCCAGGGCTTTTTTGCCTACGTAGGTATGGCCGCAATTGGCACACTGCCAAAGAACTTCCTCGTCCTTTTCAAAGACTTTCCCGTTCTTTACATTTTCCGCAAGGGCTCTATATCTTTCCTCATGCTCTTTTTCAATCTTGGCTACGCCTTCCATCTGGAATGCGATGTCAGCAAATCCTTCTTCCCTGGCAACCCGAGCCATTTCTTTATACATCTCGGTCCATTCATAGTTTTCACCTGCTGCAGCGTCAAGAAGGTTTTCCTCGGTGGTGCCGATGCCATGAGCCAACTTAAACCAGAGCTCTGCATGCTCTTTTTCATTTCCTGCGGTCTCCAGGAAGATAGCCGCGATTTGCTCGTAGCCATCCTTCTTGGCTTTGGAAGCATAATAAGTGTACTTGTTTCTGGCCTGAGACTCTCCAGAAAAAGCAATCAACAAGTTCTCCAGTGTTTTTGTTCCTTTCAGATCTTTCATACTCTCGTTTCCTCCTGTAGACATATAGTATAAAGACTTAATTTTGATATTTATACCATCATTCCGGAACTCTCAAACGCGTCAATTTATTTCAAAGCTTCCAGAGCTGCGGCGATTTCTCCCCCCACAGCGGCATTGTTGATGACCAGCTGAATGTTGGCATAAAGACTGCGGCCTTCCGTCAATTCCCGAACCCGGTCCAGAAGGAAAGGAGTCACTCTCTTTCCCGTGACTCCCTTTTCCTCACACTCCATCAGCGCTTCCTTTATCGTCAGGTCCATAGTTTCAAAATCGATCTCATATTCGGCGGGAATGGGACAAGCCACCAAGATGCCCCCTTCCAGGCCCATATCTCTCTTTGTCCGTATCATCTCTGCGATCTCTCGAGGGCTGTCCATCCGGCACTCTGCGGGGAACCCGCTTCTCCTGCTGTAAAAGGCGGGGAACTCGTTGCTTCCGTAAGTTATCACAGGAACCCCTCCCGTCTCCAGGTATTCCAGGGTGCAACCTATATCCAGGATTGACTTGACTCCTGCGCAGATGACCGTGACGTCCGTGTTCTTCAGTTCCTCAAGGTCTGCAGAGATATCAAAAGATTCCGATGCACCTCGGTGGACTCCACCGATTCCTCCGGTTACAAAGAGACGTATTCCGGCTTGGTGGGCTGCGATCATGGTACCGGCTACAGTGGTGGCTCCGTCAAGGTTTTTGGCACCTACCAGCGGAAAATCCCTGCGGCTCACCTTTACTACATGCTCCGCTTTCGCCAGATATTCGATTTCCGCCAGAGACATTCCGATTTTTATCCGTCCGCCGATGATTCCGATGGTGGCCGGTACCCCGCCTTTGCTGCGAATCACGTCCTCCACTTCGAGAGCGGTTTCCACGTTTTTCGGATAAGGCATTCCATGGGCGATGATGGTGGACTCCAAAGCAATCACAGCCTTGCCCTCATCCAGGGCAGCTTTCACTTCGGGAGCAATATCCATATACTTTTTCATTGTGTTATCCTCTCTATTTCTTCGTAGGTAAGCTTGGAATTGACGGCTGTTTTTGATTCCATGGCAAGGGAGGCGGCTGCATTGGAAAAGCGGGCGGTTTTCTCCATATCAAAACCGTGGAGTAAACCGTAGATTGCTCCGGCGGAGAAGGCATCGCCGGCTCCGGTTGCAGAACCCTTGCCGCTTAAGGTCTTTATGGGTTTCATAAGGCCGGAATGGGTTCCATCGGTATAATAGACACCACCGGCCGACAAGCTGATGAAGACTCTCTTGACTCCTTTTCGAATGAAAAGTCTCCCTGCCTCTTCCAAGGACTTTGGCTCACGGATTTCCATATCCAGCAAAACCTCTGCTTCTGCACGGTTTGGTTTAATCGTATGAAATTTGCCGATTAGCGCTTTTGCCCTTACCGCTTTTGTAACGGACACAGGATCCAGAAAAAGGGGCTTGTCCCCAAGCCTTTCAATGGCATAGGCCAATGTCTCCTCTGTCATATTCGTATCCAGTGCCACTACTTTTGCATCCGAGTTTACCATTGCGGCCTCATTGATGAGCTCCGGAGAAATCCGCTCCAGTATGTCCATATTGGATAAGGCCAGTTCCATATCACCTACCAGGTTGAGTATGGAAACATACATGGCAGTATTTTGGTCGGGCAACAGTCTGACACCGGATACATCTACTCCAAGATCCGCCAGCTCCCTGATAGCCCCTCTTCCTGTCAAGTCATCCCCCACTACGGAAAAAAGACGGACTGACGCTCCCAATCTTCCCAGGTTCTCTGCAATATTTCTGCCCACTCCTCCGTAGGCAATGGAAATGGTCCCCGGGTTGGAGTCTGCATAAATCAGTCTCCCGTATGGATGTCCCTCTATGTCTGCGGTGATGCCGCCGATGATGGTTACTTCACTCATAATATTTTCCTTTTCCTCGTAACTGCAGGTGATTTATACCAGAATACTCCCTCCGATAAACTCTCGTATGATAGAATTGTTTGGAATAACGGAATCCTCTTCGATGATGCGGAAAAACCGCAGGAATCGAAGGAGTCTCATAGCCTCGCTGTATGCTTCCTCTTCAGGGCCGATGGCCTCCAGCATAGGCTCTGCATACTTTTTCAGCACGGCAAGTTCGTAGATATGGGCGGAGTTGAACAGCATATCCGCCTCGCCGTTGAAAGGAAAGATGTTTTTATCCTCTCCGGCACGAACCTTTTTCCACTGCTTTATGGTCTGGCCCGCATCATAGCCCCGGAACCGATAGTCCCGGACCATGCGTCGAAGGAGCCTGGCGTCGGTAGTGGGTATGCGGTTATGGTTATCGATGTTCAGCTGTGTAAAGGGACTGATATAAATTCTGAACTTTGCCGACTCGTCGATTCCCGCTGTCAGTATCCTGTTGAGGCTGTGAATCCCCTCAATGAGGATGGGTTGATTTCTGCTGATCTTAGTCATCCTAACCCCGTACTTCTTCTTTCCCTGAAAGAAATCAAAGGTAGGAAGGTCCACCTCCTTTCCGGACAGCAGGTCATTCATATTCCCGTTGAAAAGGTCGATGTCAAGGGCTTCAATATCCTCAAAATTCGGAGCGCCATCGGGTAGCAGCGGAGTCTGATGTCTTTCCACGAAATAGTCATCGGTGCCGATGTAAATAGGTCTTTCTCCGTTGACTCGCAGTTGAATGCTGAGGCGCTTGGCAAAAGATGTTTTACCGGAAGAGGAAGGTCCTGAGATTAGAATGATTCTCTTATCATTGTGGATAATCTCATCTGCAATACGGGCGATTTTCTTTTCGTGGAGGGCTTCCGATATCTGGATGATCTCCTTATATTCACCGGTTTCGATTTTTTGGTTCAGTTCCTCCACATAGGAGATTCCCATGAGATTTCCCCATTTTTTGGCTTCCCCGAAGGCTCGATATAGCTTACTGTCGTCTCGGTATTCGGGAATCCTGTCAGGGGCTGCCGGTTCGGGAAAACGTAGAAGTACGCCGTTTCGATACTTTCTCAGTTCAAAATACTGGAGATATCCGGTAGATGGCACCATCTGACCGTAAAAGAAATTCAAAAACCCGTCGCAGGAGTAGACCGGCACCTGTTCCACATCAGGTGACCGCTGAAGGATTCTACGTTTTTCCTGATGATTGCTGCCGGAAAAGAGGTTCAAGGCCTCAGACCGGCTAAGAATTTTTCGGACAAAGGGAATATCCGCTTCAACCAAATCGTCCATTCTCTTCTGAATCGCGACAACATCGGTGGGGGTAAGAGGATTGGCTGTCTTGATTTCCGTATAAAGACCTTTATTCAGGGAATTCTCGATTCCCACCCTCACATCGCCCAGCACATCATTAACAGCCTTTAAGTATATAAAGGACATGCTGTTCTGGTAGATCCTCGCAGCGGACATGTCCCGCATATCGAGAAATTCAACGATGGATGGTTCCTCCAGGCCTCGGGTCAACTCCCGGATCCGGTTGTTTACTTTTGCTGCCAGCACCTTATAAGGCAAGCTTTCCTGATAGTGCTTTACAAGCTCCTCAATGGCTGTGCATTCTTTCACTTCTGTCTGAATGGGCTCTGCTCCCGGTTGTGGTAACAATGTGATGGGGATCATGGGCTCTCCTTTATACTTCTGACGGGATACCGGCTTTGGTACCTCTCATATCTGTATCAAAATCTTTACCATATTATAACACGATTCCCCCTCTACTAAAACCCCAAACAAAGGGCAGACCAGCTAAGCAGACAGACCCTTTGGAGTCGCGGTGCCTGCAGTTGCACCACGGCGAATGGCAAGCAAGTTCCTACCTGCCAAAATGGCCGTCGGCCGGTTTCTTTTTGCTTGACAAAAGAAATTTAGCCATATATAATTCGCCTATATATTCCAACGACAAACGACAAAGGCGATGACAGGGCAAAGTAAGTGTTCTTTACTGCGCACAGAGAGTCGGTTATGCTGAGATCCGGCAGCAGTATCTCACCCAAGTTCCCCCTTGAGCCTGTCCGCTGAAAAATCCGATAAGATTTATTAGGCGAGCACGGTTTCCCCCGTTATCGGGATATGGGTTTATGCCCTGAGTGGTCATGACCGGACGCACACCGTTCATGGCAATAAGAGTGGTACCACGGGTCTTCCCGTCTCTTGCGAGACGGAAAGACCTTTTTGTTTGTGATGCTAGCAACGATCACGTTCACACCCGAAAGCTCCTCCATTACAGAAGAGCAGGACGAGCAGCAGGAAAAAGAAAAGAAGGCTGTCATCAATGCCCCCGAAACGGTCACAACGGTCCATATGGAATACCTCCTTTTGGTTTTTCTTCATAGTATGTAGCAACAGGAAAGTTGGTTACTAACGGGAGCAGCAAGGCAGTTCTCATCAATCATAACAAGCAAGGAGGCCGAAAAAATGATATGGAATAAGGCAAAGGAGAGCATGAGCCGGGACGAAATGCATAATCTGCAAAGTACCAGACTCAACGCTACGGTAAAACGTGTCTATCACAATGTGCCTTTCTACAGGCATAAGATGCAGGAACTGGGTCTGGAACCGGGTGATATCCGGTCAGTGGAAGATTTGTTCAAACTCCCCTTCACTACGAAGCAGGACCTGAGAGACAATTATCCTTTCGGCCTGTTTGCCGTTCCGAAAGCCCAGGTGGTCCGGGTGCATGCCTCAACGGGTACAACGGGAAAACCCACCGTCGTTGCTTATAGCAGGAAGGATATCGATATTTTCTCCGAAGTTGTTACCCGGGCCTTGGTGTCTGCCGATGTGACTGCAGATGATGTGATACAGGTTGCCTTCGGCTATGGACTCTTTACCGGCGGATTGGGGCTTCACTACGGAGCAGAGAATCTGGGGGCCACCGTGGTTCCTATTTCCGGTGGCAACACCGCGAAGCAGGTTCAACTCCTTCAGGATTTTGGCACCACGGTGCTGGCCTGTACCCCCTCTTATGCTGCCTATCTACTGGAATCTCTCCAAGAAACCGGAATCAACCCGGCCTCCCTGCCTCTGCGAGTGGGTATATTCGGAGCAGAACCCTGGACGCAGGCAATGAAAGCGAAAATCGAAGAGGGTCTTGACATCAAGGCCTTTGACATTTACGGCCTCAGCGAGATTATAGGCCCGGGGGTATCGGTAGGATGCTTTGCCGGCGAAGGCTTGCATGTCTCCGAAGACCATTTTTTGCCTGAAATCGTGGATCCTACTACACTGGAACCCTTGGCTGAAGGGCGGACCGGAGAGCTGGTGTTTACCACCATCACTAAAGAAGCCATGCCCCTTCTCCGCTACCGGACCAGGGATCTTTCCGCTCTGGACTATTCTCCTTGCCAATGCGGACGCACCAATGTACGCATGTCCAAGATTTACGGCAGGTCCGACGATATGCTGATCATAAGGGGAGTAAATATCTTTCCCACCCAGATTGAGAGCATTCTCCTGGAAATACCGGAAGCAAAGCCCCATTATCAGCTGGTGGTGGACCGTCAGGGCAGCTTGGATACCCTGGAGGTACAAGTGGAGATTGACGATTCCTATTTCTCTGACGAGCTGGTTGAACTGGCAAAAATAAATAAGAAAATCAAACATAAAATAGAGAGCGTGTTGGGAATCAGTGTTATACTTAAGCTGGTAGAAAGCAAAACCATCGCAAGGAGCGAAGGCAAGGCAAAACGAGTAATCGACCGACGAAAGCTATAAGAATCCTTAAATGTCAGAGAAAGAACAGAGAAAGGACAGCGAAATGATGATCAAACAACTTTCCGTATTTGTTCAAAATGAAACAGGCAGGCTGGTCCGGGTCACAGAAATCCTCCAGGAAGCCAATATCAACATTTCGGCCTTATCCCTGGCGGAAACCGAAGAATACGGCATCCTTCGCATGATTGTCAGTGATATCGACACCGCCGCAGAGGCTTTGAAGCAGAACGGCTACAAGGTAAAGGTCATCGATGTGATCTGCCTTGTGACGCCCGATGTCCCCGGTGCTCTTAACGAAAAACTGAAACTTCTGGCATCAGCGGGAGTGGATGTGATTTACATGTATGGCTATTCCAACGACGGGAAAGCCCGGCTGATCTTGAAGACCAGTGATCCAAAACGGGCATCTGAAATACTCAACGGGTAATGAAAGGCCTGCCCCGGATACCTTCCGAAGGCAGGCTTTCTTTTGATCTTATGAGGCCGTACTTACTCCATTTTATCCAGGAGCCCGCGCAGGTCCAGCAGTTCCTGCTTCGTCAGGGTGATTCCCCTTCCCATTTTGTGATGACCGTCATCCCAGCTTCTCACATCGTATTTTGCCGGGCCGCCATTCCATGCAACACGGTTCAACTCTTTGGTCCAGCCCTTTGCATCTTTTCCGAAGATGCCGATGTGCTCCACCAATTCGAAGGTGACTTCCCTGTCCTTATCGTCAGCTGTCATTTTGATTCCCCCTTTAAGCGCAACGCATTATAAAATTGTTATTTATTTACATATTTATAATATTATTGCTCTTAAAGTTTGTCAACCCTTTTCTTATTCTTCTTTTTTTATTGTGACTCCGATGTCAATACCCGGGTCGAAATCCGGTCCGTGAAAGTCAGAACCGGAAGTGATCATTAAGCCTCTCGCTTTTGCCATTTCCACCAAGCGGGCAGCCTGATCGGCCGTATGGGAGCTATAATAGCATTCCATCCCTGCCAGTCCAAAGGCCCTCAGTCGATCCAACAAGAGTTCCAGTCTTTCGTACACATGGGCCTCGTCTTTGTCGGGAAACCGGACTTTCATGGGATGCGCCAGCACCGCATACCCCCCTGCTCCATTGATGAGGGAAATAACCTTTCGTACATGGATCTTCTCTCTATGAATCTCCCTGGCCTCCGGGTGACGCAGGTAAAGACCGGGAGTGCTAGCCTCTCTTGGGGATTTCACATAGCCTTTTTTGACAAGGGCGAGTGCGAAGTTTGGCTTTCCTATAAAGTCCTGCCCCTTTCGCTGCAGCAGATCCTCTTCCCCGATCCGGTACCCGATTTTATTCAGAGCGGATAACAGCTTATGGTTACGCTCCCTGCGCTTTTCGCGCATGTCGTCTACAGCTTCCTTCAATTCCTTGTTATTGATGTCAATTTGGTAACCCAGGATATGAATACTGATAATGTCACCTATATAATGGGGAGGAGGGGAATCCAGTTCCTCTCCTGCCATTATGGCTGAGAACTCTACACCGGGTATTACTTCAACTCCATACCTTTCTCCTGCTTCCAAAGCTTCGGTGATACCATTGAACCCATCATGATCCGTGATAGCCAGGGTTCGAACACCCCTTTCTGCCGCACGTTTGATCAGATCCTCGGGAGACATGGTCCCATCCGAATAATAGGTGTGCAAATGCATGTCAATCATGAATCATAGCCTCCCTCTTCGGTACATGTTTTCAGATCATCAACCGGAATCCTTTTTCTGGCCCAGAAAATGCATACAGCCTGCGCCAAAGCAAACAAAGGAATGGTGGCCAGAATTGCTTTAATGCCCAATTCCACGGAGATGTAGCTTCCCAGTATGGGAGAGATCATGGCACCTATGCTGCTTACGGTCCCTATGATACCGAACAGAACTCCCCGCATATATGCGGGAGTCCGTTCCGAGGCGGCTGATGTGAGCATGGGTTCAACTCCTCCCACAAGATAGTAGAACACCGTGAGAAATACGGCGAAAAGGAAAAGCGACCGGAAAGGAAGGGTCAGAGCCGCTGCAGGAATTGCAATCAGTGTAAGGTAGAAGGCGGGTCCCAGCTTATCTCCACGATCTCCCAATCTAGTGATAGTAAGAGCTGCAGCAGCTGTAGCAAAACTGGTGGCACCGTTGATGAATCCCGTATAGCTTGCCGCACCTGTCAGGGTGCCCAGACTCTGTTGCACATAAAGGGCAAGAAAAGGCATAAATATGGTTCGCGCAATTCTTTGAAACAGCAGGCAGATCATGATTGTGGTAATGAAGGGAGTAAAAATTGTCGACTTGCGCCTCTTTGCCTCTTCCGCGGAGCGAATCCGGTAGCCGAATGTGTTTTTATCTTCACGCACTAAAAACAGCACTAAAAAAAAGCCGACCATCATAAGGACTCCGCCAAGGAGGAAGCATAAGCGATATCCTACCGCTTCCGCTAAAAGCCCTCCAACAAAGGGTCCGATGGACCAGCCCAGAAAATTGGACGATGTCATGAGTCCCAGAGCATAAGACATGCGGTTTTCCGGCGTGTTTGCAGAGACGAAACTCATGCTTGCCGTGACTGTACCGGTAAAGATTCCCTGGCACACCCGAAGGACCATAAACTGCCAGACATTTTGGACCAGACCCATGGAGGCGAGAATCAGCGAGGCAAAGACCATGGCCCGGAGGATCATCATCTTGCGACCGTAACGATCGGAAACCACACCCCAGATAGGGGCCGCTACCGCCATTGAGGCGGCAGGCAGGGTGGCCGATAACCCCACATAAAAACTAAGCCGGGCTGGATCCGTTATTCCCATTTCCTGCAGATAGAAGGGGATAAAGGGCATGCCAAAACCAAAGCTCATCAAGGAACAGACCTGACTGACCCACAATGTATATAAATTAACTTTCCAACGCTCCATTGACGGAAACCCGCCTCTCGATCAGATGTCCAGAACCATTGCTCTTTTCAGGGCATCTGCTGTCTCTTTATCTTTAATGACTTCCACCAGGGCCAGTGAAAAGGCCATGGCGGTTCCGGGCCCTTTGGAAGTGATTACACTCCCATCGATCTCTACTGGTTTTTTCCCTACCCTTGCATCTCTCAGATGGGCTTCCATGCCCGGATAGATGACTGCCGTCCTGCCGGCCAGGAGACCCATCTCACCTAAAACCATAGGCGCAGCACAGATGGCCCCGATCCATCTGTTCTCCCTTGTAAATTTCTTCAACTGGTCTGACAGACCTTTGTGAGCGGCCAGGTTCGTCGTGCCCGGCATCCCTCCCGGCAACACGATCATAA
>CAYOYO010000022.1:0-21735 GCA_964408195.1 uncultured Oscillospiraceae bacterium
GAACAGTACTTTTATTTATTCAAGACGTTTCAAGCAATGCCGCCAACCAATGGGATCGGCTTGAAAATAGGGACAAAGTGTGCAATACTTTAATAGCAACGAAAAGGATCTAAAAGAGACAAACTTCATACAACCTCAACGCCCCAAGCAGCCACGGGGACAGACCCTTTGTCAGCTTATGAAAGCGCCGCGGAGGGATATGCCCCGTAGAAACCGTGAACCGATTCCGACTTTTATGCGGAGCATGAAAAAGTCGGTGGTTTCCGAGGGGCATACCCGACAGGCGCAGTTGAAAACCTGACAAAGGGTCTGTCCCCGTGGCCGGAAAACCTGACAAAGGGTCTGTCCCCGTGGCCGGTATCCAGAGGATAGGATAAGGAGATTATGAAACAGGAAGATCTTGCATATATTAAGGATGTGTTGCCCTTTTGGAATTCTCTCACCGGGGAGCAGAAGGAAACCTTGGAATACAGTATCACCCTGCGCCGCATACCCGCCGGGACCATCATGCATGGGGGAGCGGACGATCTTGACGGTCTTTTCTTGGTAAAAAAAGGGCAGGCCCGTGCATTTATCGTATCCGAGGCAGGAAAGGAAATCACTCTCTATCGTTTGCTGGAGAGGGATATGTGCATCTTTTCCGCTTCCTGCATGTTGCGTAATATCAACTTTGAAATCCTTGTAGAGGCGGAAAAAGATACGGAAGCGTTTCTCATCCCTTCCTCTGTGTATCAAGGGCTCCTGCAGAGCTCCATCGCCGTATCGGCTTACACCAACCAGCTTATGTCTTCCCGGTTTTCCGACGTCATGTGGATCATGGAGCAGGTGCTCTTCATGAGCTTTGACAAGAGACTGGCCCTGTTCCTGCTTGAACAGGCCAACATAGAAGGCACCAACCGGCTGACCATCACCCATGAAGCCATCGCAAAGCACATGGGAACGGCCAGAGAAGTGGTGACGAGAATGCTGAAATATTTCGCTGCAGAGGGAATGGTGGAGCTATTCCGGGGAGGAGTTCTGTTATCGGATCCGGAAAAGTTAAGGAGCAGACATGCTTAAAATAGAGAATGTCACCAAACAATACGGGAAGCTGGTGGCCAACGACAACATCAGCTTCCGGGTTGAGCCGGGCCAGATTGCCCTGTTACTAGGACCCAACGGAGCAGGGAAATCCACCATTATCAAATGCATTGTGGGTTTGCTGCGCTTTTCCGGACAAATTCTGGTGAACGGCAAAGACAACAAATCCATTGAGGCCAAGAAGCGGATGGGATATGTGCCGGAAATGCCTGCTGTCTACGATCTTCTCACCATCGAAGAGCATATGGAATTCATCCGACGGGCATACAGGCTTGCCGATGACGGTTATGACCGGGTCTTATTGGAACGGTTCGAACTGTGGGATAAGAGAACAAAGCTGGGCAAAGAACTGTCCAAGGGCATGCAGCAGAAGCTCTCTATTTGCTGCGCCCTGCTCCACAAACCGGAGGTCATCGTGTTCGACGAGCCCATGGTAGGCCTGGATCCCCACGCTATAAAAGAATTGAAGCAAATGTTCAAGGAGCTTCGGGCCGGAGGGGCAGCCATATTGGTCAGTACACATATGCTGGGCAGTGTTGACGATGAATGGGATGTTGCCCACATCATGGTAAACGGTTCCTTCGCTGCAAGCATTCACTCCCGGGATGGGGCGGAATCCGGAGAAGACAATAGGCTGGAAAGGCTATTCTTTCAGATTACCGAAGGCGATAGAGAGGCATCCGGGAACGAAGGGGACGGGGAATGAGTGCGTTCGTTTATATTCTATTGACGCGGTTCAAAAACAAAATTATCTCTCTGGTGAAAAGCCCGGGGACTTTGATTGCCGTCATCATTTTGATTGCCGTTCTCCTGATACCGACCCTGACCTCAAGTCCGGCTCCGGAGGGAGAAACCGACTTTCGCGATATCAGGGAAGTATATGCAATGATGATGGTCCTTTATTGCGCTGTATTTGTTATGACCGGATACAACGGTCTTTCCAAAGGCGCCAGCCTTTACACCATGCCCGATGTGAACCTTGTCTTCGCCTCACCCATTTCCTCGAAAAAAGTCCTTTTTTACGGCCTGATACAACAGATGGGAACTTCCTTGCTCATCGGTCTGTTTCTGCTGTTTCAATACGCGTGGATGCATTCCAGTTATGGAATCTCTCTGGGTACCCTCGCTCTGATTCTGGTGGGGTATGCTATCAGCATATTCTGCGGACAGCTTGTGGCTATGATCCTGTATTCATACACTACCGGAAACGAGAAGAAAAGCAGAGCGGCAAAAGCATTTCTTCTTGCATTAAGCGGTTTGGCAGTGCTCTATCTGTTGATTTCCGTCTACCCTCAAAGAGGACAATGGCTGACGGAGGCGGTATCGGTTCTTAACGACTTTCCTTTCATAGGCTTCCCTGTAGGGGGCTGGGCTCAGATGGCCATATCCGGCATCCTTGAGGGGCAATGGGTCAGCGTTTTAACCGGTCTGTCAATCCTGTTGGGGTTCACTGCTGTTTTGGTAGCCTTAATGGCAAGGGGAGAGGCGGATTATTACGAGGACGTGCTTCAAGCCACGGAGGTTTCCTTCAGTGCCGTGATTGCCGGCAAGCAAGGCCGCATCGACAGCGCGATACCCGGTAAAGTGAAAGTGGGCCGCACAGGCATCGGAAAAGGATTTGGCCCGGACAGCTTCTATTACAAGCACCGCCTGGAGAGCCGCCGGGCAAGAGTCTTCCTGTTAGACCGTAATTCCCTGATTTTCGCTCTGGTCTGCATTGCCTTTGCTATTTTTGTGAGAGATTTGGGTATCGTTCCCATCTTTGCTTTTGCATGTTATATGCAGATATTCAGTGTGGCGCTGGGACGCTGGATCCGGGAGCTCCTGCTTCCTTATGTGTACCTGCTTCCGGAGCCTCCCTTCATCAAGTTGGTCCACTGCCTTCGGGAGAGCTTGCTTCGGATTCTGGCGGATGCTCTGGTCCTCTTCCTCCCCATTGCACTCTTACTCCACCTGAGCCCCATGGAGACCGGGGCATGCATCCTGGCCAGAATTTCCTACGGCCTGCTGTTTACAGCAGGCAACATCGTTGTGCAACGCTTCTTCAGCGGCCTAACCATAAAGCTACTGTCCTTGCTGCTGTATTTTATCGTTATGGTGCTTCTGGTTCTTCCCGGTGTAGGAGTGGCAGCGATTCTGACCATGTCAGGCCTGCAGCTGCTGCCGGGGAACCTTCAAATCTTCCTTGTTCTCAGTCTGTTCAATCTGCTTTTGACTTTTGTCGCTACATTTATATCCAGAAATATGCTGGAGTACTCCGAACTCAATTTCCGGTAAGCTGATCCAAACAAAAGGCATGCTCCGAGTCTTACCGCATTCTGCCAAGCTGTTTACCTTGACGTTTTATGCAAGAAAGTATAAAATAGTGTGCACAAGTGATATTTTATGTATCACCGACACAAAGAACACTGGAGAATTATACTATGACGAAATTCATCGTAAAGCGTGTCGCGCAGGCCTTGGTTGTGGTTCTGCTGATTACGTGTCTTACCTTTCTTCTGATGAATTTAGTTCCCGGAGGTCCTTTCCTCAGCGAGAAGTCCCCTTCTCCCCAGGTTTTGGCCGCCATGGAAGCTAAATACGGGCTGGACAAGCCCGTTCCCATTCAGTTGAAGAATTACATAGTTCACATGGTACAGGGTGATTTTGGGGTTTCCCTGAAAATGCAGAAAAACCGGCCCGTTACCACTATTATTATGGAGATGTTCCCCGTATCCGCGAAAGTAGGGGTGATTGCCCTTGTGGGGTCCGTCCTCATCGGTGTACCCATCGGATGCATCGCAGCCTATAATAGGGGAAAGTGGATTGACAGCATACTGCGTATCGTGACCACCCTAGGGGTTTCCATTCCCGGGTTTGTAGTGGCTACGGTATTGTTGATTCTCCTTGGGTCCACATGGAAGCTTTTGCCCACCATCGGCCTTACCAGCTGGAAGAGTTATATCATGCCCTGTTTCAGCCTGGCCTTCTATCCCATGTGCTACATCGGGCGGCTGGCCCGTTCCAGCATGCTGGATGTAATCAATCAGGAATACATCCGGACGGCGCGGGCCAAAGGGGTTCCCGCCGTTTCCATCGTGTTCAAGCATGCCCTGCGCAATGCATTCATCCCCGTGCTGACTTATCTGGGTCCCTTGACCGCAGGAATTCTTACCGGCGGATTTGTAGTGGAAACGGTGTTCAACATACCGGGTCTTGGCAGGTATTTTGTACAGAGCATTATGAACCGGGATTATCCCATTATCATGGGTACTACCATATTCCTGGCAGCCTTTATCGTAATGATGACTCTGGTGGTGGATATCCTGTATAAAGCGGTCGATCCGAGAATCGACCTGTCGAAAGGGGGTTCCAAATAATGCGTATTCAAAAGGCTTTCGGAATTTTCCCCTTCCCCACATGGCACATGGACGTGGATGCTCTTATCGGGCAACAAGGTTTTAAAGACGATGACTTTTGCAAGGCGGATGCCCAGGCAAAAGAGAGCTTCATTGAGAGAAAAGCAAGTCTCTCCTACTGGCAGGATGCTTGGAGGCGTCTCAAAAAGAATAAAGTCGCTATGATCTCTCTGATTGTAGTCATTTTACTGATCCTCTTTGCATTTGTGGGACCCATGTTTTTCGAACATGACTACACCACTCAGGTCCGGGGCTCCGAAAACATCGACCCCTCCTTTGAGTATCCTTTCGGTACCGATAATCTGGGCCGCGATCTGTTGGTCCGCACCATGTTTGGCACCCGCATCTCCCTCATCGTAGGCATCGCCGCCAGCCTCATCGTGCTGGCCATCGGCTCCACTTACGGGGCAATTTCCGGCTACTTCGGCGGCAGAGTGGACGATGTAATGATGCGATTTGTGGAGCTGATTTACGCCATTCCGGACATATTGGTGGTGTTGCTCCTTTCTACTGCGTTGAAACCGGCCCTTACGGAATGGTTCAACCAGTCGGACACAGCTCTGGCGGAGGCACTGTCCATTTTAGGCCCCAGCCTGATTGCCATTTTCATCGCCTTCGGTCTCCTCTATTGGGTGGGGATGGCTCGGATCATTCGGGGTCAGGTGCTGATGCTGAAAGAACAGGAGTATGTGACAGCGGCCAAGGCACTGGGGGCGTCCAGCTCCAGGGTGATTAAACGCCATTTGCTCCCCAATTGCATCGGCCAGATCATCGTCACCACTTGCCTTCAGATTCCCTCGGCCATATTCCTGGAATCCTTCCTGTCCTTCTTGGGAGTGGGTGTGTCCGCACCGCTGACCAGCTTGGGATCCATGGCTTCGGACGCCCTTGGAGGCATGTATACGTACACTTACAGGCTAATGATTCCCGCAACGCTTTTAAGCCTGTTGATCCTATCCCTAAATCTCTTCGGGGACGGGCTTCGGGATGCCCTTGATCCCAGACTGAAGAAATAGGGGGTGGAACTATGAATAACAATCGCAATGAAAATAGAAAACTGCTTGAAGTCAAAGATTTGAGAGTGTCTTTCTTCACTCCCGTAGGCGAGGTGAAGGCCGTTGGCGGCATCACTTATGACCTGAACTACGGCGAGGTGATGGGCATCGTAGGGGAATCCGGCAGCGGTAAGAGCGTGGAAGCCTATTCCATCATGGGTCTGCTGCAAAGCCCGGGAAGGGTAGTGGGGGGATCCATTACCTTTGACGGGGAAGATGTGCTGGCTAAGAACCCAAAAGAGATGCAGGATTTTCGCGGAAACAGCGTCAGCATGATATTCCAGAATCCAATGACCTGCCTCAATCCCGTCTATACCGTGGGAAACCAACTGATCGAAGCCGTTCGCTGTCACAAGAAGGTGACAAAGGCGGAGGCAAAGGCAAAAGCCATACAAATGCTTGAACTTGTGGGCATCAACAACCCGGAAAGACGCATGGGCCAATTTCCCCACGAGTTTTCTGGGGGCATGCGCCAGAGGGTCATGATCGCTATGGGGCTCATTTGCGACCCCAAAATGCTCATAGCCGATGAGCCCACTACAGCCCTGGATGTTACCATTCAGGCCCAGATCATCGAACTGATGAAGGATATCCAAAAAAAGACGGGGATGGCTATCGTATTCATCACCCACAACCTGGGCGTCGTAGCAGAAATATGCGACAGAGTGTCGGTCATGTATGCAGGCAAAATCGTAGAGCAGGGTGATGTGGAAGACATTTTCTACCGGCCCAGGCATCCCTATACATTAGGGCTTCTCCGCTCCATGCCCAGAGTGGACGCAGAGGAATACGAGAGGTTGATTCCCATCGAAGGTACCCCCGTGGATATGCTGAATCCTCCTTCCGGATGCCCCTTCGGCCCCCGATGTGAGCACTGTATGAACATCTGCCTGCGCATGGAGCCTCCGAGAATCGATTTGGGAAAGGGGCACACAGCGGCCTGCTGGCTGTTGATTGACGAAGCAAAAAAGGAGGGAACTCCAATTGAATAAAGAAATGAACAACCAATTAATCCGGGTAGAAAACCTGAAGAAATACTTCCCTATCAAAATGGGCTTCATGAAATATCTGTATGTCCAGGCGGTAGAGGATGCCAATTTCGCCATACGCAAAGGGGAAACCTTGGGTCTGGTTGGTGAATCCGGCTGCGGCAAAACCACTCTCGGCAGAGCCATTCTAAGGCTCCACGAGCCCACTTCGGGAAAAATCTTTTATAACGGAGAGGATATCACCCATGTAAAGATGCTTCCTTATCGCCGAAAAATGCAGATTATTTTTCAGGATCCTTCCGCATCTCTGGATCCCCGTATGACTGTGGGCGAAATCGTTGGCGAAGCCATTGACATCCATAGACTGGCGGTCAATAAAAAGGATCGATCCGATCGGATTCAGCAGCTTCTGACTCAGGTGGGGCTCAACAGCGAGCACTCCAACCGCTACCCCCACGAGTTCTCCGGCGGCCAGCAGCAGCGGATCGGCATTGCCAGAGCTCTGGCCGTAGAACCGGAGTTCATCGTATGCGATGAGCCGGTTTCTGCCCTTGATGTATCCATTCAGTCGCAGATTGTTAATATGCTGGAAGACATGCAGCAGGAGTTGGGATTGACCTACCTCTTTATTGCCCATGACCTTTCCGTGGTGAGACATATCTCTAATCGCATCGGCGTCATGTATCTGGGGAATATGGTAGAACTTGCCGAAAGCAACGAACTCCACAAGAATCCCCTGCATCCCTATACAAAGACATTGTTGTCTGCCGTGCCGGTTCCTGACCCGCAGAAAAGCCGGGCACGACACAGGATCATACTGGAAGGAGATATCCCAAGTCCCATGAATCCCCCTTCCGGCTGCCGGTTCCACACCCGTTGCCCCTATGCCATCCCCCGCTGCAAGGAAGAAGTCCCTCAGTGGAGAGAGTTGGCGCCGGAGCATTTCGCCGCTTGTCATATCATCTAGAATTCTGTCGGATCCTTGCCAACAGGGGAATACTGGCATTTGCTGCTTTACTTGACGGGGGCGATATTGTATACTTTTAATGGTATAAAAATCAGAGCTTCTGTCATTTTAACCACGGCTGGCTCCCGGGATTTCCGGTGGCTGCAGACGAACTGCAGCCCATAGGGACCCTTGGGTCAACAATACAATGCCATGGCCTTTGCCATGGCTCAAAAATCGGATAATCGATTTAAAGTTCTAGCCGAAAGGCAAAAGAAGGAGGAGAATTCATATGAAGAGATTATTAGTCTTACTTCTCGCATTCAGCATGGTCTTTGCGTTAGCGGCCTGCGGCGGCGGCGGGGAAGAACCTGTGGCGGAGGAAGGCCTGGACCTGGCGGTCTGCTTTGCTTCTGAACCTTCCACCATCGACCCCGCTCTGAACAGTGCGGTTGACGGCGCCATCATGCTGCAGCACACCTTCGAAGGACTCATCAAATGGGTAGACGACGGTGAAGGCAACGCAATGCTGGCCCCCGGCATGGCTGAAAGCTGGGATGTGAGCGAAGACGGGAAGGTCTACACCTTCCACATCAGAGAAGGCGCTGTATGGTCTGACGGAGAACCCGTAACCGCACACGACTTTGAATATGCATGGAAGAGAGTGGTAGATCCGGCGACTGCTGCAGACTATAGCTACATGCTGGACTGCGTTCTGAACGGACCTGAAATTATCTATGACGGGACCAAAACCGCTGATGAACTTGGCGCTGTGGCTGTGGACGACATGACCTTCGAAGTAACTCTTCACACAGCAATTCCATATTTCACTGAGATCGCAGCCTTCCCGGCAGCGTTCCCTGTCCGCAAGGATATCATTGAAGAACATGCCGATCAATGGACCTTCGATCCTGCTACTTATATCGGCAACGGTCCCTACATGATGAGCGAATGGGTACACAACTCCTACATCATGATGGTAAAGAACCCCAATTACTATGACTTTGAAAACCTTGGACCCGAGTCCATTAAATTTGCCCTCATGGATGACGACAACGCCATGCTGGCTGCCTTCAACAGCGGTGAGCTGGACTTCAACGAAGGCTATCCCATCGACGAGGTCCCCACACTGTTAGAGTCCGGACAACTGAAGATCGCCGATTACATCGGCACCTACTATGTCTGCTTCCAGACTCAGCTTGAGCCCTTCGACAATCCCCTCGTGAGAGAAGCATTCTCTCTGGTCATCGATCGGAATTATATCGTGAACCAGATTACCAGAGCCGGACAGGTTCCTGCTGCCGGTTATGTACCTTCCGGTATCTATGACGCAGATGGCCCCGGATCTGACTTCAGAGCAGTTGGCGGAGATTATTACAGCCTGGCAGACGCCGACTATGCGGCAAATTGCGAGAAAGCCCGCGAACTTCTTGCAGAAGCCGGATATCCCGGTGGTGAGGGCTTCCCCATCGTTGAATATCTCTACAACACCAACGATGGTCACAGAGTCATCGGCGAAGCGCTGCAGAATATGTGGCAGACCGAGCTGGGCGTACAGGTTACTCTGACCAATCAGGATTGGGCAGTCTTCCTGGATACCAGAAAGAACGGAGACTACTCCATCGCTCGTAACGGCTGGATTGCTGACTACAACGATCCTATCTCCTTCCTTGACATGTGGGTCACCGGCGGCGGCAACAATGATGCCCAGTATGCGAACCCCGCATACGATGCGCTGATTACCCAGGCCAAGTCCTCTCCGGAGGCTGCGGTGAGAATGCAGGCAATGCATGATGCAGAAGACATCCTCATGGGTGAGCATGTGGTAGCACCCATCTACTTCTATACTCAGCCATACATGGTATCCGATGATCTGAAGGGCTGGTACTACACCCCCTTAGGATACTTCTTCTTCGGTTACTCCTACAAATAGCAATCCCGATCTGCTGTATCAGTTAGGCAGCAGGGTTCCCGGAAAATAGAAGGTAAAAGTGATGCGGCAGCTTTCAAGACCCCAAAGTGGGGATGGAAGCTGCCGCTTCTTTCTTAGGCAGCCACGGGGACAGACCCTTTGTCAGGTTTTTGTGCCACAACACAAAAACCTGACAAAGGGTCTGTCCCCGTGGCTGGTCTGTCCCCGTAGCCTTTGTTGGGTAAGCACAAATTGTTTAAAAGTTTATTGACAATACACACAAAAACAAGTATTATTTAACGAAAAGCATAAAAAACAAAAACAAAGGGTGGTGCAAACAAAATGAATAAGAAAAGAGCGTTTTTTTTATTTCTGGCAGTAATCCTCGTCCTGGGCTCATTAGCGGGCTGCGGCGGAGGAGAAACAAATAACGGCGGCGGTGAGGGCGAAGCTCCCACAGAAGTCAAAATCGGCATCAACTACGAGCTTTCCGGCGAAGTGGCTACTTACGGCCAGGCCTCGAGAGACGGTATCATTATGGCATTCGATGAGATCAATGCGGCTGGCGGCATCAACGGAATGCAGATTGTTCCTGTGGAAGTGGACAACAAATCCGAATCGGCAGAAGCCACATCGCTTGCAACCAAGTTGATGACTCAGGACGGCGTTGTCGCTTGTCTGGGTCCTGCCACTTCCGGAAACTACATGGCTACTATTCCCGTGGCAATGCAAAACGGTATTCCCATTATCTCTGCTTCAGCGACCGCTGACAAAGGTGTCACCACAGATGCCAGTGGAAATGTAAACGAATACGTTTTCCGTCTCTGCTTCAACGATTCCTTCCAGGGAGTCACCATGGCCAGCTTTGCAAAGAACAACCTGAATGCCACTAAGGCAGTCATCATTCAGGACAAATCCAGCGATTACGGACAGGGTCTTGCGGATAACTTCACCGCTACCTTTGAAGCCGGCGGCGGTACCATCGTTGCCCACGAAGGCTACGTAGCTAAGGATAAGGATTTCAACTCCATCCTGACCAGCATCAAAGCCAAGGAATTCGATGTTATCTTCGTTCCCGGCTACTACCAAGAAGCGGGACTCATCATTAAGCAAGCCAGGGATCTTGGCATCGATGCGCCGATTCTGGGTGCTGACGGATTTGATTCCCCCGTACTTCTGGAGCTGGCAGGCGAAGAAGCTCTGAACAATGTTTACTTCTCCAACCACTATTCTTCACTGGATGAAGATCCCATGGTAAAGGCGTTCATCGAAGGCTACAAAGCAAAATACAATTCGGATCCCAATGCCTTCCACGCGCTGGGCTATGACCTTGGAATGTTCATTGCCGACGCCATTGAGAGAGCAGGATCCGTTGATCCGGAAGCCGTAAAAGATGCACTGGCTTCCACCAAAGGCTTCGTAGGAGTTACAGGATCCTTCGATATGGGTGAGGATCACAACCCCATTAAGGCTGCAGTCGTTATCGGCCTGGAGAACGGTGCACAGGCTACCAGCGTAAAGGTGGAACCCAAATAGGAACTCCTTCCCGTTGCCCGGTTAGCAGCTTACATGTTTGACAGAACAACAAAAAAATAGTATTATACTTAGGTTAGAGCAACAAATGCTCTAACCTAAGTTGTTCTTATTCCTTATCGGGAGGTACAAATCTTGGATCAATTCATACAGCAGATGGTAAACGGTATCTCCCTTGGCAGCATTTATGCATTGATTGCCTTGGGCTATACCATGGTTTACGGGATTATCAAGCTGATCAACTTCGCACATGGGGACGTGTACATGATCGGCGCCTACATTGGATTTGCAGCTACTACCTATGCGCAGCTGGGCTTTTTCCCTGCACTTATCATATCTATGATTTCCTGCGCAGCGCTGGGTATCCTCATCGAACGGGTAGCCTACAAGCCTCTGAGGGCATCAACCAGAATCGCGGTACTGATCACCGCCATCGGGGTTTCTCTTCTTCTGGAATACGTGATGATGTTCTTCGTGGGTGCCGAGGTCCGGTCTTATCCCAAACTTTTATCCAGCGAAGCCTTCCATCTGGGCGATGTGGTTATCAACATGCAGCAAATCTACATAGTAGCCACGGCAATCGCTCTGATGATTCTTCTCCAGTTTATCGTCCATAAGACAAAGACAGGGAAGGCCATGCGGGCGGTATCCATCGACAGGGATGCAGCACAGCTCATGGGCATCAAGGTGGATAACACCATATCCTTTACCTTTGCCATCGGATCGGCTTTTGCGGGAGCCGCCGGTGTGCTGGTGGGCATTTACTACAATTCCATTGATCCCCTTATGGGTATTATGCCCGGCCTAAAGGCATTTATCGCCGCCGTCTTCGGAGGCATCGGAAACATTCCCGGGGCTATGATTGGCGGCGTGGCCATCGGCGTGATGGAAACCCTGGTGTCCGGTTACGGAAACTCCATGTACCGGGATGCAGTGGTCTTTGCCTTTTTGATCATCATACTGATCTTGAAGCCTTCCGGACTTCTGGGCAAAAACATAAGAGAGAAGGTGTAGAGATGAAGGCATTATCAAAGAAGAACTTATTGATACTGGGCGCTCTGCTGCTCCTCTATGCGGTGGTACAGATTCTCATAGTCATAGGAATCCTAAACCCCTTTTATGAAATTACCCTGGCCACAATCTGCATCAACATCATTCTGGCTGTGAGCCTGAATCTTGTCACCGGATTTACCGGCCAGTTCTCTCTTGGCCATGCGGGATTCATGTCCATAGGCGCTTATGTAGGTGCCATCATCAATATGCAGATGAACTCCACGACGGGATTTTTAGCGGGGATTTTTGCCGGTGCCCTGGCGGCTGCGGTGGTGGGTATCCTCATCGGCATTCCCACTCTCCGTCTCAAAGGAGACTATCTGGCCATTGCTACTCTCGGTATGGCGGAAATCATCCGCGTAGTCTTCCTGAACCTGGAAATTACCCATGGAGCTGCGGGCCTCAACGGGATTCCCCGGTTCACCAACTGGACCTGGCTTTTCCTGTTTACAGCCGCTGCGATAATCCTGATCAACAACTTCATCCGGTCGTCCCAGGGAAGGGCCTGCATTTCTATCCGGGAGGATGAGATTGCTGCCGAATCCATGGGCATCAATACCACCAAATACAAGGTAATGGCTTTCGCCATCGGTGCCTTCTTTGCAGGAACGGCTGGAGCGCTTTACTCCTCCTATTTCTACTTTATCAAGCCAGGACTCTTTGGCTTCCTCAAGTCGATCGACATTCTGGTGATTGTGGTTTTAGGCGGAATGGGCAGCATAACCGGATCGGTCATTGCAGCGGTGCTGCTGGCTCTGGTCAGCACGTTCCTTCAGGCCTTTACGGAAATCCGCATGATCATCTATGCGGCTCTGCTGGTTATCATTATGATTTTCCGGCCTCAAGGGATCATGGGAACGAAAGAAATCACCGACATGTTCCGGTTCCGTATGGGTAAAAAAGAAGAAAGATTGCAATAGAGGAGGTGGACAGGATGCCATTATTAAAAATAGAAAAACTGACAAAATCCTTTGGCGGACTGACAGCCGTCTCCAATGTGAATATGGAAATTGAAAAAGGGGAGCTGGTGGGCCTGATCGGTCCCAACGGGGCAGGAAAGACTACCGTCTTCAACCTTTTGACCGGTGTATATGTACCCAGCTCCGGGAATATCCTTCTGGAGAAGAATCTGGCGGAAAACAAGAAGGAAACCGTCAAACTCCAGGGTCTGAAGCCATATAATGTAACAAAACAGGGTCTTGCCCGGACCTTCCAGAATATCCGGCTTTTTAAGGACCTGACCGTGCTGGACAATGTGCGGATCGCCATGCATCAGAATATCCACTACGGCATGTTCACCTCCTTCTTCCGACTCGGTCAATATTATCGGGAAGAAGAGTCCATGCTGACAGAGGCGGAAAAACTGTTGGATATTTTCCACCTGAAAGAAAAGAAAGGGGAACTGGCGAAAAACCTTCCCTACGGAGAGCAGAGGCATCTGGAAATTGCAAGAGCCCTTGCCACCAGACCCTCCCTTCTGCTGCTGGATGAACCAGCTGCAGGGATGAATCCAAAAGAGACGGCAGCGCTGACAGAATTGATCAAGTGGATCCGCAAGGAATTCGATTTGACCATACTCCTCATAGAGCATGACATGTCCCTGGTCATGAAAATATGTGAAAGAATTTATGTGCTGGATTACGGCATGCTGATCGCTTCCGGAAAACCGGAGGAGATCCGATCCAATAAACGAGTGATCGAAGCGTATTTGGGAGAGGAGAACAGCAATGCTTGAGATAAAGAATCTAAATGTCCATTATGGAGTCATTCATGCACTGAAGAACATATCTCTTAAAGTGGAACAGGGAGAAATCGTCACCCTGATTGGAGCAAACGGAGCAGGAAAGACTACCACCCTGCGAACCATTTCCGGGTTGATCAAAGCAACAGACGGGGAAGTGATTCTGGAAGGCAACAATATCACCAATGTTCCCGCTCCTGCCAGAGTTGCCCTCGGATTGTCCCAGGTCCCGGAAGGAAGACGAATTTTCCCCGAGATGAGTGTGCTGGAAAATCTGGAGCTGGGTGCCTTCTTGCGGAAGGATAAACCGGCGGTGAAGAAAGATATGGACCACATCTATGAACTCTTCCCCATCTTAGGAGATCGGAAAAAACAGACAGCCGGAACCCTTTCCGGCGGGGAACAGCAGATGCTGGCCATGGGGAGAGCCCTCATGTCAAGACCCAGGCTACTTCTGATGGATGAACCTTCCATGGGACTTGCGCCCCTTCTGGTAAGAGAGATTTTCGAAATCATCAAGAGCATCAACGGAGAAGGCACTACTGTACTTCTGGTAGAGCAAAATGCCAGCATGGCGCTATCCATTGCTCACAGGGCGTATGTGCTGGAAACCGGATCCATTGTGATCTCCGGCACCGGAGAAGAACTGGCTAAGAGTGATAGAATCCAGAAAGCTTATCTGGGTGGAGAATAGGAGGGATACAAGATGTATGTTAAGAGCAGAATGACGGCCAATCCCTATACGATTGAGGCAGATGCACCCATCAACGAGGTCATAGAGCTGATGCGGGATAAGAACCTGAAGAGAGTGCCTGTTGTTCGGGGGGACCGGGTGGTTGGAATGCTGACCAATTCGGATATCCAGAAAGTTTCCCCCACAAAGGCGACCACGCTGAGCATTTACGAGCTGAATTACCTGCTGTCTAAGACAAAGGTCAAAGATGCCATGAGCAAAGATGTGATCAGCGTTAGTCCCGATGATCTCCTGGAAGAGGCAGCGTTGCTCATGCGGGACAACAGAGTTGGAACACTGGCGGTGGTGAAGGCTGACAAGCTTGTGGGAATCATCACGGAAAGCGATATCTTTGACGCATTTATCGATTTGCTGGGTTTCCGGCATCCGGGAAGCCGCATTGCTGTAGACGCAGCGGATGTGCCGGGAGCTTTGGCTGCCATCGGGCAGATATTCAACTCCCGCAATGCCAATATCACCCATATTGTAGCCTACCGGGGTAGCGGGGGTCGCAGCGATGTGGTGATTCGAACGAATGCGGTCAATACGGAAGAGATTGAAAAAGAGCTGGCGAAAACCGGTTTTAACATTATAGACGTGATACACTGCCAGGAATAAGGTTAAAATATTAAGGCATTGTGCCGGGATGTACCCCCGTAGAAACCTTGAACCGATCGAGGCATTTATGGGCTCGATTGATAAGCCCATCAAAATGCCGTAGGTTTCCGAGGGGGTACTCACGACCCGGCGCAAAATTATATTTATTAGAAGCTTTTCATAGTAAACCCAGGAAGAGAAATATGATAGTAGTTGCCGCAACGCAAAACAAACATAAAATTGTAGAAATCCAGGCTATTACAGAACCTTTTGGGTTCGAGATCCGGTCCCGCACAGACGTGGGGGTGCCGGATTTTGAGATTGAGGAGGACGGTACCACTTTTGAGGAGAATTCTCTGAAAAAGGCCATGGAGATTCATAAGATTTGCGGGTTGCCCACCATAGCCGACGATTCAGGGTTGATGGTGGATTTTCTTGACGGAGCTCCCGGCGTATTTTCTGCCCGCTTCGCCGGGGAAGAAGGAGACGACGGAAAAAACAACAAGAAGCTGCTGGAACTCATGGAGGTCGTCCCTCCGGGGAAAAGGCGGGGCAAGTTCGTGTCCGTAATTACCATGGTTTTTTCTCCCGAAGATATCATCGTGGCAAGAGGAGAGTGTCCCGGACATATACTATATCAAACAGTGGGGGAGAATGGATTCGGCTATGATCCCCTCTTTGCTCCGGAAGGATACGAGGAGAGCTTCGGACAGCTGCCCGTTGAGCTGAAGAATCGCATCAGCCACCGGGCAAGGGCGCTTGCGGCTCTTCGGGAGCAGTTGCTGCTGCGTAAATAAATCTCCGGCTTACCATAGAAAACCGGAAGCAGGATCGATGCCCATGAACAAAAAAAAGGCAAGAGAAGTAGGTGTTAGTGTATTTGTAAGGATGCAGAAGCCTTACTATCAAGGGGTGGCCGCTGAGCTGGCCTTCTTTTTTCTCATGTCTATGGTGCCGCTGTTCATCATAATCGGTGAACTTCTGGGCGTTTTTTCTCTTTCACTGGACATTATTCACGGACTTTTGGGGCAGTACGTATCGGAAGAAGTAGCCGATTCCCTCAAGGAATATATCGCCTACACCCCCTCCGGCACCATCAGCGCTCTATTTTTGGCTTTTGCCCTCTGGTCCGCATCCAAGGCTCAATTTTCCATGATTCAGATCGCCAATTATACCTATACGGGTCTCAATTCCGGCAGAGGGTTTATACGGGAGCGGCTCCGGTCCATGGTCACGGTGGTGGCAACCATATTCCTTCTGGTATTCAGCCTGGCAATCTTGGTTTATGGAGAGCCCATCGTCAATGTAATCAGTCTCTACGTAGAGAAAATCTTGTTCATACCCTTCCGCTTCAATGAACTCTGGTACATCTTGCGGTGGCCTCTCGGCATCGCCTTCTATTTCTTCAGTATCACATTTATCAACTACTTCCTGCCAAGCCGGAGACTGCCCTTAAAAAAAATCATCCCGGGAAGCGGGGTGGCTTCTGCCGGGATGCTGGTGGCTACATGGGCCTACTCTTTCTACATGTCAAGGTTTTCCAACTACGATGTGTTTTACGGAGGGCTGGCCTCTGTGGTAGGACTTTTGTTCTGGTTCTATATTCTCGGCTATGTGATGGTCATCGGCATCGTTTTCAATGCCGCCCTCTTAGAGGCAAGCTCGGAGGGCTAGATAATCCGGACTGCTATAATCCCTTCAAAATCCAAGGCCTTTTTCAATTGCGGCTCATCCACTTCCGAATCCAGATCCACCAAGGTAACCGCATAGTCTCCTTTGCTGCGGTTTATCAGGTCGCTGATATTCACATTCATATTCGCCAAAGCCCCTGTGATTTTTCCCAGCATGGAGGGTATGTTTTTATTCAGCACAACCAAGCGCGCAGTGGTGGTGCAGAGCCCCAGGCTGCAGGAGGGGAAGTTTACTGAGTTGCGGATGTTGCCGTTCTCCAGATAGTCGATCAGTTCCTCCACGGCCATGATGGCGCAATTATCCTCGGACTCATGGGTGGAAGCCCCCAGATGGGGAATGCAGATAATCTGGTCTCTGCCAAGATAGTTTTCATTGGGGAAGTCGGTCACATAGGTGCGGATAAAACCTCTGTCGATGGCCTCCAAAACGTCGTATTCCTTCACAATCTGATCTCTTGAAAAATTCAGCAGACAGACATCCTTTTTCATTAGTTTGAGCCGCTGCTTGTTGATCATCTCCTTTGTGTTCTCCATAAAAGGGACATGGATGGTCACATAATCGCAGTGAGGCAGCAACATATCCAGAGATTCAATGACCTGAACGGAAGGGGAGAGCTCGTGGGCGGAGGAGATGGTGAGGTAGGGATCATAGCCCAGTACCCTCATACCCAGACACTCTGCCGCATTGGCTACCATGACACCGATGGCTCCCAAGCCGATGACTCCCAGAGTTCTTCCCTTGATCTCGTGACCTGCGAACTTGGACTTGTTCTTTTCCACCGTCTTTGGAATATCGGATGCGGCGGTAAGGGTCTTGGTCCATGCAATGGCGTTGGTCAGGTTTCTGGCGGACATAAGCAGACCGGTCAGGACCAGCTCCTTCACCGCATTGGCGTTAGCGCCGGGGGTATTGAAGACGACAATACCTCTTTTGGAACACACATCCAGTGGGATATTATTGACCCCGGCTCCTGCTCTTGCAATGGCCAGGAGGTTTTCGGAAAATTTCATGGACTTCATATCCTGGCTCCTCACCAGGATTCCATTGGCCTCCCCGGGGTCCTCCACCATCTGGTAGTTGCCGGAAAAGCAGGAGATTCCCTTTGGAGATATTTTGTTGAGTGACGCTATCTTGTACATTTGCTGCTCCTTATCTGTTTTGCGCTTCAAATTGCTTCATAAAATCTATCAGAGCCTCCACGCCTTCACGGGGCATGGCGTTGTATATGCTGGCCCTCATACCGCCAACGCTGCGGTGGCCGCCAAGGTTCACAAGGCCCAGGGCCTTGGCTTCGGTGATGAACTTCTTGTCCAGGACTTCATCACCGGTGACAAAGACCACGTTCATCAGGGAGCGGTCTTTATGGGCCACCGGGCAGCGGAAGAGCCGGCTCTCCTCGATGGCATCGTAGAGAAGGGCGGCCTTTTCCTCGTTTTTCTTCTGCATAGCCGCCACACCTCCCTGTTCTTTGATCCAGCGGAAGGTGAGCCCTGCCATATAGATGGAGTAGCAGGGCGGGGTATTAAACAGGGATCCAGCGTCTGCGTGGACCTTATAGTCCAACATACTGGGGGTTCCGGCAGGTGCCAACCCGATCAGGTCCTCTCTGATGATGACAATGGTTACACCGGCAGGTCCTATGTTTTTCTGAGCACCGGCGAAGACCAGCCCGAATTTGCTGATATCCAGTTCCTCCGAAAGGATCATGGAGGAAAGGTCCGCTACCAGAGGGACCTCTCCCGTATCGGGAAGGGAGGTGTACCTTGTTCCGTAGATGGTGTTGTTATAAGTGATATAGAAGTAGTCCGCATCCTTGGAAAATGTTTCTTTTTTTACAGAGGGGATGTAGCTGAACACATCTGCCTCTGATGTAGCCAGTATATTCACCTGCCCCAGCTTTGCTGCTTCCTTCGCCGCATTTTTCGCCCAGCTGCCGGTGATGATAAAATCTGCCTTTTTCGAATTCCGGAACAGGTTTATGGGAATCATAGTGAACTGGAGATAGCCGCCCCCTTGGAGAAAGAGAACTTTGTAGGAGTCGGGGATGGACATCAGGTCTCTCAGATCCTGTTCTGCCGAATCGATGATCTGTTGGAACTCTTTGGAGCGGTGGCTCATTTCCATCACGGACATGCCACAGCCACGGTAGTCGGTCATTTCCACTGCGGCCTGTTCCAATACGGGAAGAGGCAGCATGGAAGGACCTGCGGAAAAGTTGAATACTCTGTTTGTTGTGCTCATTTATAAAAACCTCCAATTTGTTGAGTTATTCATTCAAAATTAAATAAATCTCATTATATCAAATAGGGAGCATGTTGTGGATATAATTTAAAAATATTTTGGATAATCCATAAAACCATCCGAGCTACAGTTCACACTCCCGCATCCGGCAGCCGGGAGTATTTCCTCGGAAACCGACGGCTTTTTGATGCACTTTCCCGGAGGGTGCATAAAAGCCTCGTTCGGTTCACGGTTTCTACGGAAACACTCCCGGCTGCCGGATGCGGGGGTATGAACTGAGGAACTCGCCATTGGATTTATCTGTGCAAATGGTTTTTCAACGACCCATCTGTGCAAATTTTCAACTTGTGTGCTGATATTCGGACCAAAAAGCTATTTTAAAGCTGAATCGGTGCAGATTTTTCGGTTGTAGCAGATTTCCGCCTTGTAATCTGCACACAACTGGACTTTTTGCTCACTTGACGATGATTTAAAGGAAAATCAGCCCACAAGCTGCGCACAACCGAATTTTTTGCTCACTTGATGATGAGTCAGAGGAAAACCAGACCACAAGCTGTACATAACCGGATTTTTTGCTCATCTTGATGCAAGGATTCGCTAATATGATTTGTGCAATAATCTGGATGATCATATGGCAGTATAACAGTAACTCCAGGATCGTGCCGGGGAAGCATTCCACTTCATGTGCCGGAGAAGCATTCCAGTTTTTTGCCTTGTTCAAATCCACCCGCCTATGGTAAACTAATATAGCATGTAGCAAAAAATGTCGAAATATAATATGCGGCCGGTTTATCCCTCCGTAAAAGGTATCAGGGGTTTGGAACGATAAAACCCAACGAATGGTCAAAATGCAGAATAGAAAAGAGGATAAAGAAATAAAATGAAATACCTGATTCTTGTCACAGACGGCGCCGGTGATGAACCCATAGAGGCGTTAGGGGGAAAAACGCCACTGGAGGCAGCCCATCTGAAAAATATAAATTCTTTGGCGGCTCGGGGAACGATAGGAATGGTGAGTACCATTCCCGACGGAATGGCTCCGGGAAGCGATGCAGCCAATTTGTCGGTAATGGGCTACGATCCCAAAGTCTTTCACACGGGGAGATCACCTTTGGAAGCCGTTAGCATGGGCATCCATATGTCTGATACGGATGTGGCATTCCGCTGCAATCTGGTAACCTTAAAAGGGGACGGAGAGTATGAAGATCTGACCATAGCAGATCACAGTGCAGGAGACATTACCACTGAGGAAGCCGCCCTATTAATCGAAGCGGTAAACCGGGCTTTCGAGACGGAAGAGATAAAGTTCTATACGGGTTTCAGCTATCGCCACGCCATGATTTTAAAACAGGGTGGCGTGGATCAGGAACTTACTCCTCCTCACGATGTACTTGGACAAAGGGTGGGAGACCATCTGCCGAAAGGTCCGGGGTCGGACTTTATCAAAGACATGATGCGGGAGAGCTATAAGCTCCTGTCAGAGCATCCCGTGAACCTTGCCCGGACAGAAAAAGGCTTGAACCCGGCAAATTCTATCTGGATCTGGGGCCAGGGGAAAAAACCAAGCCTGACTCCCATTTACGACAAATATCAGGTGAAAGGCGTCACCATATCGGCGGTGGATCTGATCAAGGGCATCGGCCTTTGTGCCGGGCTGAGAGCCGTGGCTGTCAAAGGGGCCACCGGTACCATCCACACCAATTATGACGGAAAGGCAGCTGCTGCCATTCAGTCTTTCCAAGAGGGCAACGATCTGGTTTTCCTTCACCTTGAGGGCCCCGACGAATGTTCTCATCAAGGAGATTTGCCGGGGAAGATTAAATCTTTGGAACTCATAGATCAGAAGATTGTGGGACCCCTTGTAGAATACCTGGACCGGAGTGGCGAAGACTACAGATTCCTGGTCCTGCCGGATCACCAGACTCCGATTCGCATCCGCACTCACTTGGGAGAGCCGGTTCCTTTCGTTTTGTACGAAAGCGCTCACATAAAGGAGGAGGATCTCTCCAAGGCATACGGAGAGACGGCAGGACGCCAAGGCTTGTTTTTCCGTAACGGATACGAGCTAACCGACTACTTTTTCAGGAAATAAAATAAGGAAAGAACTGTTCATGAGAAAATCTTTATCTATATTGCTCACATTATTACTATTGTTTGGGTCGGGAAACTCAGTTTTCGGCGCGCCTGAAAAACCTGAGATCATAGGTCAGAGCGGCATCTTAATCGACGCCACCACAGGCAAGATTCTCTATGAAAAGAACATTCACGACAAACACTACCCGGCCAGCACCACAAAGATCATGACCGCAATCCTGACTCTTGAAAATCTGGAATTGACCGATAAACTGGAAATCGATGCAGAGACTCCTTTTACCGAAGGAAGCAGGATCTATCTGCTGGAAGGAGAGGATGTGACCGTGGAAGAGGTCATGTACGGTATGATGCTGGAGTCTGCCAACGATGCGGCAGTTGCATTTGCCAAGAATATTTCCGGAAGCGTAGAGGAATTTTCAAAGCGGATGAACAAAAAGGCTGCAGAACTGGGTGCCTTGAATACAAATTTCGTCAATCCCAACGGTCTCCACGATGACGCACATGTTTCCACAGCCTACGACCTGGCCATGATTGCCAGGTATGCCATGAAAAACCAGATTTTTCGCCATTATGTCACTACCTATCAGTACACCATGGAAGCTACCAACCTTCAGGACACCCGCTATCTCTACAACACCAACCGGCTGCTATACGATAACATAAACACGGTA
>CAYOYO010000023.1:0-20697 GCA_964408195.1 uncultured Oscillospiraceae bacterium
GGGGACAGACCCCTTGTCAGGTTTTCCGGCCACGGGGACAGACCCCTTGTCAGGTGTAAACATACAAAAAGCTACTTCCGATTTTTTATAGGCTTATTGCTGAGTTTGCTCGTCAAGCTTGACGCCAGCACCGGAAGGATAAGTATGATCAGAATATAAGGTATATGAAGGATATTAAATTCTTTGATTGTATAGTACAGTAGCAGCACGGCTCCAGGCAGTGCCAGCATGAGTCCCTGAATCCATTTAAGACCCGGCCAGATTAGTCCGAAAGCCCCACCCAACAGAAGATAAATCAAAAGGACTATGCCGATTGTAGCCAGTCTTTCTCCAATATCCCCGTCAGAAAAAACGGAAACAAACACACCAAAGAAACCGACAATCCCTCCGAGAACCAAAGAAACTAATATTCCAATTGTATTTTTCATATGTTTACTCCTTATATATTTGGTTCATCACCGAGAAAATGTTGCAAATAATGAGCTGGTTATAACTACAAAATTTTGTCTGAGTTAAATTTATAATATAGAATAGTTATAGGCATTACAAGGGAAAAGCATAAATGTAATATGCAATATCTGTCACTTTACCAAAGTCAACCTGCTTTGATGAATCCGGTCAGATGGTTAACATTTGAATCTCATGAGTTTTTTCTAGTTGCTTATTTCCAAGGGGGGGTTCCAGCCACGGGGACAGACCCCTTGTCAGGTTTATTAACTGTAGGGACTTAAACCATGGCTTCTTAGAGGGAAATGACATATGTTTCTTTTGTAATTAGCATAAATATACGAATGAAAATGAGAGTTGACTAATATGTATAATAATGGCATAATGACTAATATATAACATCGTATCCTACGGCAATTTTATATTATCATGACACAGGCACAGGAGGTGAGTCCATGTCACGGCAAGCACGAAAAAAAAGTGCTACGGGTATCTACCATGTTATGTTGAGAGGTATTGACAAGAGAAATATTTTTTTTGATGAGCAGGATTACAAGAAATTCATCCAGTACATGGGCTGCGTCAAATCAGGTGGAGGATTTGACTTGTATGCATATTGTTTGATGTCAAATCATGTTCATCTTTTAATGAAAGAAGAGGAGGAAATCGGAAATAGTGTTAAGCGGATAGCTATTCGTTATGCTGCATGGCATAGCAGGAAATATGAAAGGACAGGTCATCTCTTTCAGAACAGATATATCAGTGAGCCTGTGGAAAATGACAGCTATTTCATTACGGTTGCACGATATATCCTTCGGAATCCGGTGAAAGCCGGAGTTGTCGTAAAAGCCGAGGAGTATCCCTGGAGCAGTTACCATCAGTATTCGAAGGCATTACAGGGTAAAGAAACACTCATTGATTCAAAGTTAATAATGGGTTACTTTCATTCTCCCGAAGAATTTTTTAAATATGTCAATTCACCCAATGATGATAAGTGCATAGACTATGACTCCGGGATGAAATATAATGATGATGTGTTGAAAGAAATCATAGCGGTAAAGTATGATATTAAAAAGCTACATGAGCTATCAGTACAGGAGAGAGGAAAAGTAATTCAAAATATTTATAACGAGACGCACGCAAGCATACGGCAATTAAGCAGGGTGTTAGGAGTAACCAGGAGCATTGTTCAGGAAGCGTCAAAGAAATGGGGATAATCTGTGCAACAGTACAAAAACCTGACAAAGGGTCTGTCCCCGTGGCCGGAAAACCTGACAAAGGGTCTGTCCCCGTGGCTCGTGGCTGAATGGAAAGAGGTATTGGATGAGAGCATTTATCGGAATTGATTTCGATGAGCGAGCAAAACAAAAGATCCTGGATCTGCAGAAGGCTTACCGGGAACCGGCGCGAAAGGGTCGATGGAAGCATCGGGACAACTTCCATATCACATTGAAATTTCTCCCCGAAGTGACAGTCGAGCAAAAATCCATGATCGACCACATCATGACTGAAATCTGCAGTAGTTTCACTCCTTTTGAATTGAGTCTGACAGAACCGGGAACATTTGGAGGAAGAGATTCCATTCGGGTTCTGTGGCTCGGTGTCAGTGGAAATACGATCAGGCTTCATTCCCTTCAAAATGAAATCGAACTGGCTCTTTTATCTATGGGCTTTCCAAGAGAAAGTAGGAAATATAATCCCCACATTACCATCGGTCAAGACATCATTTTTGAGGAAAGTTTCGAAAAGGTGAGTAAGTACGTAGGCCACTTTGAGTTTGAGCCCATTCGTGTCAAGGATCTTTATTTATTCAAAAGTGAGCAGATTCAAAACAAAAGAATCTATACAAAGATCAGTCGGTATGAGTTACCCTAGTGCAGAATCAGAAGTTGCACACCAGGTAATTTGAGTGAACCCGGAGCAAAATAAGGAGGGACGAAATTGAAGAATGTGTATTACTATGATACTGTAATCGGACAGATCGGCATTTCAGAAAACGGAAATGCGATTACAGGAATCTTCTTTGTGGGAATCGATGAACCGGGCGACATAGAGCAAATGCACCGGATAGAAACTCCCTTGGTCAGGAAAGCGTCCAGACAAATCGAGGAATACTTAAGGGGAAAACGAAAGGAGTTTCAGCTCCCTCTTGCGGCAGAGGGCACTGCCTTCCAGAAGGCTGCCTGGGGGGCTCTGTTAACAATCCCCTACGGAGAAACCAGAAGTTACAAGGAAATGGCGGAACAGGTAGGGAATCCGAAAGCTTGCAGAGCCATTGGCATGGCTAACAATCGCAACCCCATTTCAATCGTCGTGCCCTGCCATCGTGTCATAGGTGCAAACGGAAAATTGGTTGGATACGGTGGAGGATTACATATTAAGGAATGGCTTCTTGCATTGGAAAAAGGAAACTAATAGCCCATCAGTATTTGGATAGCAGTAGAAAACCATTTTTATCGCATAAACGCATAAAGATATAAGATAAGCAGGGAAACGAGATGAAAAAAAAGGTATGCATTATTTACACCGGTGGGACCATCGGCATGACGAGGACAGAAAACGGCTATACGCCGGGAAAGGTCTACATTCATTCCGCCCTGAAAGAGATTGCGGATGAAGACTCGACAGACCTGCCTGCCTTTGATCTGGTCCAGTATGATCCTTTATTGGATTCATCCAATATCGCACTGGCGGAATGGCTGCAGATTGCACGGGATATTAAAGGTCGTTACGACGATTATGACGGCTTTGTCATTCTACACGGTACGGATACCATGGCCTACACTGCTTCTGCTCTTTCGTTCATGTTGGAGGGCCTCACCAAACCGGTGATCCTGACCGGTTCTCAGATACCCTTAAGCCAACTGCGAAACGATGCCAGGGGTAACCTGATTACGGCCCTGATGCTGGCGGGGAATTATTCTGTGCCGGAAGTTTGCCTCTATTTCGGAGGGCTCCTCCTTCGAGGAAACCGTGCAACAAAAATCAGCGCAGACGATTTGCTGGCCTTTGACTCCCCAAACTATCCTCCTCTGGCCGAGGTGGGTGTTCGCATCACATTAGAAGAAAAAATGATTCGAAAACCGGGCAAGGGTCTCAAACTGGCAGAGTTTGGACAGCATCAGATTGCTGTACTGAAGATTTTCCCAGGCATCCAGTTTGAAGTCTTTGAAAATATTATGACAGAAAACCTGAAGGGCATTGTCATCGAAGCGTTTGGAGCCGGCAATATTCCGGACCGCCATGGTACCATGCAGAAACTTCTCGACAGAGCAAAGCGCAACGGAACCGTCATCGTCGTCTGCACCCAATGCCTGAAAGGCACTGCCATTATAGGCGAGTACGAGGTGAGCGAGGAATTGGCAAAAGCCGGTGCCGTCAGCGGATATGACATGACGGTAGAGGCGGCAGTTACAAAACTCTACTACCTTTTAAGTCTGGGGTACAGTATCGGAAGAGTAAAAGAACTCATGGGTGAAAACCTCAGAGGAGAGCTGACGAAGGTGTGACAAATGGCTGCAATCAAAGTGAAAGAAGTGAATCTTGAGCAAGGCTATCCCACAGCGGATATAGCTGTCCGAACCATGATAGACCAGCTGGGGACCTGCAAGCGGCAAGGGATCCGTTCTGTCGTGTTAATTCATGGTTATGGATCTTCCGGGGCCGGAGGAAAAATCAAATCAGCTGTGCAAAAAAAGCTTGTAGAACCCTCCATGGCCGGCCTGATCAGAAGAGCCTGCCCCGGAGAAGACTGGGTAAATTGTAAAAGTATTATGCTCAATGCTTGTCCGGGACTTCGAGATTACGAATCCCGGATTTCGGGTAATTATGGCGTGACCGTTATAATACTAAAATAGAAACCACCAGCCAGGGGGACAGACCCCATGGCCGGAAAACCTGACAAAGGGTCTGTCCCCATGGCCGGAAAACCTGACAAAGGGTCTGTCCCCGTGGCTGGAAAACCTGACAAAGGGTCTGTCCCCGTGGCTGGTTTGGGAGAAGGTTATGAGCAAAGTTACAATCGGTGATTTTGAAAAGGTTTTCAAGGACTATGTTCCCGGTCCCCTGGGGTATTACCGGTACTATTCTGTGCTGGTTCCCCTGGTGGAACAGAGGGGAGAACTGCATATCCTTTACGAGGTCAGAGCGGAAACCCTGCGTACCCAGCCGGGACAGGTATCCTTTCCGGGAGGGCGGATTGAAGACGGAGAAACCCCGGAGGAGTGCGCTATCCGGGAAGCCTGCGAAGAGCTCTGCATCAAACCATCCGATATAAGAATCATCTCCCCGTTGAACTACCTCCATACGTACAGCAACTTTACCATGTACCCCTTCCTAGGCGTGATTGATTACGAGGCTTGTTCCAAGGTTACCGCAAGCCGGGATGAGGTGAAAGAAGTGTTCTTTGTCCCACTCTCCTATTTGATGGAGACAGAGCCATTGGTGTACAACTCGGACGTTTATCCCAAAATTCCTGAGAATTTCCCCTATGAAAAAATCAATACGGACAACGGCTACAACTGGCGAAAAGGAACCACATCCATACCCATATACCAATACAAGGGCTATGCGATCTGGGGCATGACGGCCTTGATCACTCAGGATCTGATACGGAAAATGAGGGATGCAATTCTCAACGAAATCAGCGAGAAATAACCCTCCAAAGGGATTAATTCTCCCGGAGGGATTGACATAAAAATGGAAAATGGGTTACCATTCCAAAGAATACATAACGACTACAGCAAAAACGACGATTACATGAAACGGGGTGTTGAGAATGACAGAAGCAAGGAATTACAAATTTGAGACGCTACAACTCCATGCGGGACAGGAAGAGCCGGATCCGGCGACGGGAGCAAGAGCGGTACCCATCTATCAGACGACCTCCTATGTATTTGATGACAGCGCCCAGGCAGAGGCCAGATTCGATCTCTCAGAGGGCGGTTACATTTATACACGCATCTCGAATCCCACGACGGATATCTTTGAACGGAGGATGGCGGCTCTAGAGGGCGGCGGAGCTGCTTTGGCCCTGGCCAGCGGGTCGGCGGCCATTGCATGCGCAATCCAGAACATAGCCCATGCGGGAGACCATATCGTCTCCGCCAATACCCTCTACGGTGGGACATATAACCTCTTTGCCAATACCTTGCGTGATTTCGGAATAAGTACCACCTTCGTCAATCCTGACGAAGAGGGCAGCTTCGAAAAGGCCATTCGCCCCAATACAAAAGCAATCTATATCGAAAGCCTGGGAAACCCCAACGCCAGCCTCATTGACATGGAGGAACTTGCGGGCGTCGCCCATCGTTACGGACTCCCCCTCATCGTGGACAATACCTTTGCCACACCCTACCTGCTCCGTCCTATGGAGTACGGTGCCGACATCGTGGTGCATTCGGCCACGAAGTTCATCGGCGGCCACGGGACATCCATCGGTGGGGTCATCGTAGACAGCGGCAAATTTGATTGGGCCGCTTCCGGGCGCTTCCCGGGACTGACGGAACCGAATCCCAGCTATCACGGGGTACGGTTTACTGAAATTGCAGGCCCTCTTGCCTATATTGTCAAGGCCAGGGTCACTCTGCTTCGCGATACGGGAGCCGCTCTCAGCCCATTCCATTCTTTTCTTTTCCTCCAAGGATTGGAGACCCTTTCCCTGAGAGTAGAACGGCATATGGAGAACACACTGAAGATAATTGAGTACCTGAAACATCACCCAAAGGTAGAGCATGTAAATCATCCATCTCTGCCGGACAGTCCTTACAATGAGCTTTATCAGAAGTACTTCCCGAAGGGTGGTGGCTCCGTATTCACTTTTGAAGTCTGCGGAGGACGGGAGGAAGCAAAAACATTCATCGACAAACTCAAGCTGTTCTCCCTGCTGGCCAATGTGGCCGATGTAAAGTCTCTGGTCATCCATCCAGCCAGCACCACCCATTCCCAGATGAGCCAGGAGGAGCTTTCCGCTTCGGGTATCAAGCCAAATACAATCCGGCTGTCCATAGGCACCGAACACATCGATGATCTGATTTACGACCTTGAGCAAGCTTTATAAGCAGGTAGATTAATCAAGAGGATACAACTCCCATAACATAAAGGTTTACAATATGGCAAAAAAAATAATGGCAGCCATGAGCGGTGGGGTAGACAGTTCCGTTGCAGCCGTTCTCTTAATTGAACAAGGATATGAGGTCACAGGGGCCACACTGAAGCTCTACGACAATGAAGATCTGGGCATCGATGACAGCACCCGCACCTGCTGTTCCGTCACCGATGCGGAGGATGCCGGAGTTGTCGCCAACCGGCTTGGCTTTCGCCACTATGTTTTCAATTTTGGCCTCCATTTCAACAAAGATGTGATAAGAAGGTTTGCGGATGCCTATGAACGGGGTGAAACCCCCAACCCTTGCATCGACTGCAACCGTTATATCAAGTTTAGCAGACTGCTGGAGCGGGCCCTGCTTCTGGGCTGTGACGGCATCGCCACAGGCCATTATGCCAATGTAGAATACGACCAGGTCAGTGGAAGGTATCTTCTGAAAAAAGCAAGAGATGTCTCCAAGGATCAGACTTATGTACTCTATACCATGACGCAGCGGGAACTGGCCAGGACACTGTTTCCTCTCGGCGGTTTGCTGAAGACGGAGGTCCGTAATATTGCCGAAGCAAGAGGCTTGGTGAATGCGGCAAAACCGGACAGCCAAGATATATGCTTTGTAAAAGACAATGATTATGCAGGTTTTCTGGAAAAGACTATAGGTGTCATATCCACCCCCGGTAATTTTGTTGACAAAGAGGGAAACGTGTTGGGCAGACATAAGGGGTTGATTCACTATACCATCGGTCAGCGCAGAGGCCTGGAGATAGGCTTTGGCCGGCGAAAGTATGTAACCGGACTGGACAGGGCAAAGAATACCGTGACATTGGGAGAGCCGGAAGATTTATTCAGTAGTGCACTCATTGCGCGTGATATAAATTTGATTTCAGTGGAGAAACTGACAGGGCCCATGAGGGTGATGGTGAAAGCCCGTTACAAACAACCGGAGACTCCTGCTACCATTTTCTCAATGGAAGACGGGGGTGTCCGGGTGGAGTTTGATAAGCCCCAGAGAGCCATAACACCCGGGCAGGCTGTGGTTTTCTACGACGGAGACACGGTGGTGGGTGGCGGAACAATCCGTTGCAGCATATGAGGTAGAGAGGAGATAAAATAAGATGAGCAAGATATACAACAGCCTGACAGACCTGATTGGCGGAACGCCCATGATGCGGCTGTCCAACTATGAAAAGAAAATGAAGCTGGAGGCCGCACTGATAGGAAAACTAGAGTACTTTAATCCCGCAGGCAGCGTTAAGGATCGGATTGGCTGGGCCATGATCAAGGATGCGGAAGAAAAGGGGATTTTAAAAGAAGGAAGCGTCATCATTGAGCCCACCAGCGGAAACACGGGCATCGGCCTGGCAGCGGTAGCAGCCGCCAGAGGTTACCGGATTATTCTCACCATGCCGGAAACCATGAGCGTGGAGCGCCGCAGTCTGCTGAAGGCATACGGCGCAGAAATTGTTCTGACGGAAGGAGCAAAAGGTATGCAGGGAGCCATTGACAAGGCGAATGAACTTGCTGCAGCTATGCCCGAAGCCATGATTCCCGGTCAGTTCGTCAATCCGGCAAACCCGGCAGTCCACAGAGCCACCACAGGACCGGAAATCTGGGGGGATACAGAAGGAAACGTAGATATCTTGGTGGCGGGAATCGGTACCGGCGGAACCATCACCGGCGTAGGAGAGTATCTTAAATCCCAAAAGCCTGCCGTGAGGGTGGTAGCCGTAGAACCTGTTGATTCCCCCGTCCTGTCAGAGGGGAGGAAAGGGCCCCACAAGCTGCAGGGAATCGGTGCCGGCTTCATTCCTGAAATACTGAATACATCTATTTACGATGAAATTATCACCGTTGCGGCAGAAGATGCTTTCCAGGCAGGAAAAGCTCTGGCAAGGGCGGAAGGATTGCTTGTGGGCATCTCCTCCGGGGCTGCCTTATGGGCAGCCACCCGATTGGCAGAGCGGCCTGAAAACTTAGGGAAGACCATCGTGGTACTGCTGCCGGACACCGGGGAACGGTATTTGTCCACTCCTTTATTTGAGTAATGGCGCATCAGGCTGTCGCTTGCAGAGTTGGGATAGGTGTGAACAGTAACCTTTTCGTCTGGATGTTGCGCTGTGGAAGAAACAGTGGTAAAATCAAAGGATACGGCAGGTTCATTCTTGCCAATCTTTGAAACAAAGAGGTCAATCAATGGAAATTGAGATGAAATATGCAATCCCCTCGAAAGAAATCGCGGATTTCATTTGGGAGGATGAATACCTGAATGAGATCGGCGATCCGGCTTTACGAGAAACTGTTTATATGAAATCTGCTTATTTTGATACGGAAGAGGGCATCCTTCTGAATAACGACGTAGCATTCCGGGTGAGGATGGAGGGAAACAAAGTAGTCGCATCCCTGAAATGGAACGGGAGCAGCCAGGACGGATTGCACAAGCGTGAGGAAGTCAATGTACCGGTAGATGATCCTGCTTGTTTTTTGGAACCTTCTCCTGAGATTTTTCGTGAAAGCGATCAAGGGAGGGCGATGATGGAACTCATCGGAAAAGGGCGACTTCACAGTATTCTTGAGATGTCCTTCCTCCGAAGGAGATTCCGGGTAGATTACGGAAAGAGCATTATGGAGCTCGCCATAGATACCGGAGAGATCCTCACCAGCGAGGGGGAACTTCCCATCTGCGAACTTGAAATCGAGTTGTTTTCAGGCGAGCAGGAGGACGTGACTGCCCTCGGGGGTATTCTTAGAAAGAAATATGACCTGGTACCCCTGGATGCCAGCAAATATGCCCGTGGTCTCAAACTTGTACAGGAATGTTACCGGGAAAAATAACGGAAGTGCTGCGAAAAGAGATCATCTATGGATTTCATGGTTAACTTGGCCAATGTGGATACAATAAGTGTTGGCCACCTTTTTTTGCTTAATAGTGGAAAAATAACAGACAATCGTCGAATTTTGAAGAAAAATAGCAGAAATTAGCCGAAATAACTGGTGAAACATGTCTGTTTTGGCTGTTTTCTGCTTGCTTTTATGGGTATAACCTAATATAATATACCCCGCTGTGATAAAACGGGATAATAAAACAGGAGGATTTGATTTAATGAAAGCTACGATGCTGGGGCGGGAAAATAATGAAGTTACCTTTAAGATGGATTACGACGCAATTGAATTCGAGAATGCAATCATCGCTGCATATAAAGCAACGAAACACCAATATAACCTGGATGGTTTTCGCAAGGGCAAAGCACCGAGAAAGTTAATTGAGGCAAAATACGGAGAAGATGTTTTTTACGAAGAAGCCATCAATCACATGTTTTCCGATGCCTATCCGCAGGCTTTGGAAGAGCTTAAGATAGAGCCTGTTGACAGACCTTCTGCGGATTTTGACAAGATCGAAGCGAAAAAAGGTTTTGGGGTAACCGTAAAGGTGACGGTGCTTCCAATTGTAGAAGTGAAGGATTACAAGGGGATTAAAATCCAAAAAATAGATGATTCCGTAACGGATGAAGATGTGGATAAAGATCTGGCCGCCATGCAGAAGAGAAATGCAAGGATGGTGCTGGTGGAACGGCCTTCCCGTGAAGGGGACACCGTTCTCATAGACTATGCGGGCTTCGTGGATGAGGAGCAGTTTGAAGGCGGCACAGCAGAACGCCAGACTCTGAATCTGGGCTCCGGCACCTTTATCCCGGGTTTCGAGGAACAACTCGTCGGCGCCGCGGCGGGTGAAGAACGGGATGTGAAAGTGACTTTCCCGGAAGAATACCACGCAGAGACCTTGGCAGGAAAAGAAGCTGTTTTCAAATGCAAGGTCCACGAGATTAAAGAAACAGAACTGCCGGAAATCGATGATGAGTTTGCAAAGGATGTCAGTGAGTTTGAAACCCTGGAAGAATTGAAAGGGGACATCAGGCATAAGTTAGAGAAGATTGCGAAAGATAAAGCCGAATACGAGATGAAGAACGCTGTCCTAGAGAAGGTATATGAAGGGACAGAAGTGGATATACCTGAAGCTATGGTACAAGACCAGATGGACGACATGATACGGGATTTTGAGCAACAATTGCGCTATCAGGGATTAGAGCTGCATCAATATTTTGAATATCTCAACAAGAGCATTGACGAGTTCAGAGAAGAGCTCAAGCCGGATGCCTACAAGAAAGTAAAGACAAAACTGGTGGTTGAAGCAGTGGCTAAGGCAGAAGACCTGACCGCCTCCGAAGAGGACATAGAACAAGAATTGGCGGCCATGGCGGAACAGTATAAGATGGAACCGGATAAACTGAAAGAGATGATGGGGAATCAGGGCATGATTTATCTAAAGCAGGATATCCGAAACAAAAAAGCCATCGACTTCATGTATGAGAATGCTGTAGCGGAGTAACACCCGTTATCAGATTGAAAGGGGAAAAGAAATGTCGTTGATCCCAATGGTAGTGGAGCAGACCAGCCGCGGCGAGCGATCCTATGATATCTATTCCAGGCTGTTAAAAGACCGCATCGTTTTTCTGGGTGAAGAGGTAAATGAGCATACGGCGGGTATCGTTGTAGCCCAGCTTCTCTTTCTTGAAGCGGAAGACCCGGGCAAAGACATCAGTTTCTATATCAACAGCCCCGGTGGATCCATTGCCTCCGGCATGGCCATTTACGACACCATGCGCTACATCAGACCGGATGTGTCTACCATATGCATCGGGCTGGCAGCCAGCATGGGAGCCTTTTTACTGGCAGCCGGCACCAAGGGGAAACGGTTTGCCCTGCCAAATGCGGAAATCATGATTCACCAGCCCCTGGGGGGGATGACCGGGCAGGCAGAGGATTTGAGGATTCACGCGGAGCGCATCATCAAGACCAGAGAAAAGCTCAACCGGATTCTCAGTGAAAATACCGGTCAACCACTGGAGCGAATCGCCAGGGATACCGACCGGGACAATTTCATGGATGCGGAAGATGCGGTGAAATATGGGATCATTGACAGGGTGATCGTGTCCCGGGGCAAGGAATAGCCTGTTTGATGGGAGGGGAGTATTATGGGAAAATATGATGATTCAAAACAATTGAAATGTTCTTTTTGTGGAAAGCCTCAAGATCAGGTACGACGTCTAGTGGCAGGTCCCAATGTGTATATATGCGATGAATGCATCGAACTGTGCCAGGACATTATAAAGGAAGAGTTTGCGGAGATGATGTCTGCAGACAGTGGCTTCGGTGACCCTACGGCGTTACCCAGACCAAAGGAAATCGCAGATGCCCTCTCAGACTATGTCATCGGACAGGAAGATGCCAAGAAAGCTTTGGCTGTAGCGGTCTACAATCATTATAAGAGGATTGGGGCATTAGGGAGCGCCGCTACCGACGATGTGGAGATACAGAAGAGCAACATCATTATGATGGGGCCTACGGGATCCGGTAAGACCTTGCTGGCTCAGACCCTGGCAAAGATTCTCAATGTCCCCTTTGCCATAGCCGATGCCACGGCTCTTACGGAGGCAGGCTATGTGGGGGAAGATGTGGAAAACATCCTCCTGAAGCTCATTCAGGCAGCGGACTATGATATCGAGAAAGCCCAAAAGGGCATCGTATATGTGGATGAGATCGACAAAATCGCCCGAAAGACGGAAAACCCCTCTATTACACGTGATGTAAGCGGGGAAGGGGTACAGCAGGCCCTGCTGAAAATCCTGGAGGGCACCGTGGCAAGCGTGCCGCCTCAGGGTGGGCGAAAGCATCCCCATCAGGATTTCATCCAGTTTGATACCACCAATGTGCTTTTCATCTGCGGTGGGGCCTTTGACGGGCTGGATAAAATCATTCAGCGGAGGATCGGAGAGAAGACCATCGGGTTTAACTCAGAGATCAAATCCTCGAAGGCTGAGGGGGCTGAAGTCTTAAAATCGGTTCAAGCGGAAGACTTGCTAAAATATGGTCTCATACCTGAATTTATCGGAAGGTTGCCCGTCATGGTCACCCTTCAGGAACTTTCGAAGGAAGCTCTGGTCCGCATTATAAAGGAACCGAAAAACGCCCTGTTAAAGCAGTATAAAAAGTTGTTCCAACTGGACGGGGTGGAACTGGAAATCGAAGAGGATGCGGTAGACAGACTGGCGGAAAAGGCCATCGAGAGGAAGACGGGAGCCAGGGGTCTGCGAAGCATCATGGAACATGTGATGACGGATATCATGTTTGACATCCCTTCAAGGGACGACATCAGAAAGTGCATCATCACAAAGAACACAATCGATCATAATACGGGACCGACTTTAGTTCTCAGAGATGCAAAAAGACTCGGGAAGAAAGAAGAGACTGCATCATAAACAGAAAAACAGACGGCTCCCGCCGCCTGTTTTTCAGCTAAGGAGGTATTGGAATTGAAAAAGACAAATGAGAAAGATAAGGAACTGGAAAGAGATATTGAGGAATACGGAGATATGAATGAAATCATGCCCATGATTCCTTTGAGGGGATTATCCATCTTTCCATATATGGTTCTCCACTTTGATATTGGGAGAGAAAAATCCATCAGTGCCTTAGAAAAGGCCATGATGATGAATCAAACGGTTTTTTTGTCAGCGCAAATCAATGCGGAGACAGATCTGCCTACCCGGGAAGACTTTTACCGGGTGGGGACCATCGCCAAGATAAAGCAGATGCTGCGTCTCCCCGGAGACACCATAAGGGTGCTTGTGGAGGGAGTCAGCAGAGGCCGCATCGAGGAGTTCATCTTTGAGGTGCCTTATTTCAAGTGCAGGGTTACGGCGATCAATGAGCAGGAATTCGAAAGCGTACCCCCTCGCATCGTGGCCCTCATGCGCACGGTGCTGTCTTCCTTTGAGGAATACATCAACTATAGCCCCAGGATATCACAAGAGGTCTTTCCTTCTGTGGCTTCCGTAGAGCAGCCTGGACGTCTTGCGGACGTGATCACCTCCCATCTGGAGATTAAAACAGAAGAGAAGCAGCAGATTCTTGAGGCCTTTGACATCGAAGAGCGCTTGGAAATACTAAGCACTATCCTTACCAAGGAGATTGAGATCCTTCAGATTGAAAGCTCCATCACAAACAAGGTGAGGACTCAGATCAACAAAAGCCAGAGGGAATACTATCTGAAGGAGCAGCTGCGGGTGATTCAGGAGGAGCTTGGTGAGGACGAGGATTCCGAGGATGAAATCCGCAACTGGCTAAACCAATTGAAAAAACTCAAACTGCAGCCCGCCATCCACGAAAAAGTGGAAAAAGAGATCAAGCGGCTGAAAAAAATACAAGGAAACTCTGCGGAAGCGGGAGTGATTCGCACCTATGTGGAGTGGATTTTGGCTCTTCCGTGGAACAAGTCTTCCAAAGACAACAAGGATATCAAACTGGCTGAGACCATTCTGAACGAGGATCATTACGGCCTGGATAAAGTGAAGGAAAGGGTCCTGGAGTATCTGGCGGTAATCCAGCTTTCCAAGAGCATGAAAGGTCCAATCCTCTGCCTTGTAGGCCCTCCGGGTACTGGCAAAACCTCCATAGCAAAATCAATCGCCAGAGCCCTGAATCGGAACTTTGTGCGCATGTCTTTAGGCGGCGTCAGGGATGAAGCAGAGATTCGGGGACACCGGAGAACTTACATCGGGGCGATTCCCGGCCGAATCGTTACAGCCATCAAGGAAGGAAAGACCAACAACCCGGTATTCCTCTTTGACGAGGTGGATAAGATCGGGGCTGATTTCCGAGGAGATCCCGCTTCTGCACTTTTAGAAGTCCTGGACCCGGAGCAGAACAAGGATTTTACGGATCACTATCTGGAAATCCCCTTCGACCTTTCAAAAGTCATGTTCATCACCACGGCAAATACCACCGATACCATACCCCGGCCCCTTTTGGACCGGATGGAGGTGATTCAGGTGACAGGCTATACGGAAGAGGAAAAGGTAAACATTGCCCAGCAGTATCTGATTCCCAAAAAAGTCGGGGAACATGGGCTCTCGCCATCGGACATTAATTTTTCTGAGATCGCCATACGCACCATTATCAACAACTACACCAGGGAATCCGGTGTGAGGAATCTGGAAAGAGAAATCGCCAACATCTGCCGGAAAGCGGCGAGGAAGGTGGCAGAAAAGCATAAGGGAACCATCACCATCTCTGCTGCCAATATAGAAAAATATCTGGGCAAGAAGCGCTTCCATTATGATATGATAGAAGGAGAAAACGAAGTGGGTGTGGCAACGGGGCTTGCCTGGACCATTGTAGGCGGCGACACCTTATCCATTGAAACTGCAGTGGTTCCGGGAAGCGGGACCCTGGTCCTCACCGGTCAACTGGGCGAAGTCATGCAGGAGTCGGCGAAAGCCGGAATCAGCTACATTCGCTCAAAGGCAAAAGAGCTTGGCATCGATGAGAACTTCTACAAAGAAAAGGACCTTCATATCCACATCCCAGAGGGAGCAACCCCCAAAGACGGGCCCTCGGCAGGAGTAACCATGTGTACTTCGGTGATATCCGCATTGACCGGAATTCCCATCAGAAGGGATCTGGCAATGACTGGGGAGATCACCCTTCGAGGGAAAGTGCTCCCCGTGGGAGGAATCCGGGAAAAGGTGCTGGCCGCGCATAGGGCAGGAATTGTCACAGTCCTTCTGCCCAAGGAGAATGAGCCGGACATCGAGGAGATTCCATCCAAAGTGCGCAGGAGGTTAAAATTTGTTCTTGTAGATACGCTGGATCAGATTCTGAACGAAGCGTTGGTGAAAAAATGATCATAAAAAAGGCAGAGCTTTCTGCCGTGGCAGTAACTCCAAAACAATATCCGGACCAATCCAGGAAAGAAATCGCCATAGCCGGGCGTTCCAATGTGGGAAAATCCTCCCTGATCAACCTGTTGCTGGGCAGAAAGAGCCTGGCCAGGGTCAGCGGCAGTCCGGGAAAGACCAGAACCATAAATTTTTATGATGTAAATGAGGATTTTCGCATTGTGGACCTGCCGGGCTACGGCTATGCGAAGGTATCCCGGTCTACGAAGGAGAATTGGGGAGAAATGATAGAGGCCTATCTGTCGCACCGCCCCAATTTGGTGAAGGCCATACAGCTTGTGGATGTGCGCCATGTCCCCACTGCACAGGACATCCAGATGTATGAGTGGATGCGTCATTACGGGCTGGACGGCTTGGTGGTTGCTACCAAGGCAGATAAAGTCTCAAAAGCGGAACTTGGGAGGAGCGTCGCCCTCATTGGCAAAACCCTGGGGCTGGGAGAAAGAGACCTGGTCATTCCCGTTTCTGCATTGAAGCGTACCGGTTATGAGGAGTTGCTGGCTGTTCTTGATGTGATATTGGAGGAGGGGTAAGAATGCAATATGTTTTCATGCGTGTATTGATGCGGCGTATCAAGGCGATTCTCCCCTTCCTGCGGGATAAGGCGGTGCCCCTCAGGAAAAAACTTGTCATCGTTTTGGGCATCGCTTATCTTCTGAGTCCTATCGATCTGATACCGGCTCCTATCCTCCTCTTTGGCATAGTGGATGACATCGTACTATGGGGCTTTATTATCTACTATCTCCGGGATGAGTTGGACAAATATTGGCTTGGGGAAAAAGAAGTGAAGCCCGAGGAAAGATTTCATGGAAAAAAAATTATCGATGATGTAAAATTTGAGGTGAAGGATGAAACCGGCCAGGAAGCGAAAGGCAGCGGTGAAAAGGGAACAGAGTAAGAGCAGCAGCAAAAGGAGCAAGAAATGGAAAAGCATTATGTGTTCGGCGATGTGATGATCAGCAAAGACGAATTGCAAAAAAGGATTGCGGAGCTTGGGGCCGAAATATCCAGGGACTACAAGGGTGAATCTATTTTAGCCATCTGCGTCCTGAAGGGAGCGGTGCTCTTTATGAGCGATCTCATCAGAGAACTGAATGTTGAGACCAAGATTGATTTCATGGCGGTATCCAGCTATGGAGAGTCCACCAAGAGCACCGGCGTGGTCCGTATACTGAAAGACCTGGACAGCAACATCGAGGGGGAGCATGTAATCATCGTGGAGGATATCATCGATTCCGGGCTCACACTGAAGTATCTTAAGGAATACCTCTTGGCGAGAAACCCCAAGAGCCTGAAAATATGTACGCTACTGGACAAGCCGGATAGAAGGACTGCCGAGATCAGCGCCGACTATATAGGGTTCACCATTGAGAATAAATTCATTGTAGGCTATGGACTGGATTACGACCAGAAGTATCGCAACCTGCCGTATATAAGTTATTTAGAAGAAGAATAATGGAGGAAGAACAATGTCTTACAAAGTACCTGTGGGATTATCCAACAAACATCTGCATCTGTCTTTCGAGGATCTGGAAGCTCTTTTCGGGAAGGGATATTCCCTTACGCCGTTCAAACCTCTTAAGCAACCGGGCCAATTTGCGGCGGAAGAGAAGGTAGATATTGTGGGACCGAAGGGGACACTGAAAGGAATTCGTATCCTGGGACCAGTGAGAAAAGAAACCCAAGTGGAGCTGGCTATGACGGATGCCCGGGCTATAGGAGTTGATGCTCCCGTCAAGGAGTCAGGAAAACTGGAAGGAACACCCGGCGTGAAGCTGGTAGGCCCTGCCGGTGAAATAGAAATCGATCACGGGGCCATTGTGGCTCTTCGCCACGTACATTTGTCCAAGGACCAGGCCGAGGAAGCAGGGGTGAAAGATAAGCAGATGGTCAGTCTTCGGTTTTGCGGGGAAAGAGGGCTCATCTTTGATAACGTACTCATCCGGTCGGGAGAGGGACACGATCTCGAGATTCATCTGGATACAGATGAAGGAAATGCAGCCGGTCTAAAAAACGGTGACTTGGGAGAAATCCTGGTATGAAGGCGCTGAACAAATACATCGACCACACGATTTTGAAGGCAGAGGCTACGGAAGCGGATATTAAAAAGCTCTGCAGCGAAGCTGGGGAATACGGATTTTATGCCGTTTGTGTGAACTCCTGCCATGTTGACCTAGCCGTTAGAGAACTAGCGGGAAGCCATGTAAAAGTGGCATCTGTAGTGGGGTTCCCTCTGGGTGCAGCACATACGGCCGCAAAGGTCAAGGAGACGGAGGTTGCCGTTTCCGAAGGAGCCGGAGAGATCGATATGGTATTGAACATAGGGGCCTTAAAAGAAGGACGATACAACTTTGTCGAGGATGATATCCGAGCGGTGGTTCAAGCTGCAGACAGAGGCGGAGCCATCGTGAAAGTGATTTTGGAAACCTGCCTGCTCACCGATGACGAAGTGGTTAAGGCTTGCCAGTTGGCGGAAAAAGCAGGAGCAGCCTTTGTAAAAACATCCACCGGATTTTCTACGGCAGGGGCTACGGCCCACCATGTGAAGCTTATGAGAGAAACGGTAGGGGACAGACTGCAGGTAAAGGCTTCCGGAGGAATCCGCGACAAGGCAAAAGCTCTTGAAATGATCGAAGCCGGCGCAGACCGTATCGGGGCATCCGCCTCCATTCAAATCTGCAAATAAATCACGTAAGCCACGGGGACAGACCCCTTGTCAGGTTTTCCGGCCACGGGGTCAGACCCCTTGTCAGGTTTTCCGGCCACGGGGTCTGACCCTTTGTCAGATAAACAGATGAAACCGCTCCTTCGGGAGCGGTTTTCAGCAGGGGAAGCAAATTTATGAAGGATATCAATCCCGGGAGACCTACCGAAAGGTCCCTCAAAATTATCTATTTCAGTTACAGCCTGGGAGGCCTTGCCGAAGCCGGACTATACCAGTACATAACCACCTTCCAATTGATATTTCTGACCAGTGTCGTTCAAATACCAGCGGCAGCGGCAGGAACGATAACATCTGTTGCCATATTATTGGAAGCAGCATGCTGCTTTGTTGTCGGTCACTTGTCAGACAGCCTCAGATGGCATTACGGAAGAAGGAGGCCCTTCATCCTTTTGTCCGTTCTTCTTCTGCCGGTCACAATGGTGGCCAACTTCGCAACCATAGACGGATCCCCGGGACTTCAGTTTTTCTATTATGTTTTCATGGGCGCTTTTTTCTGGATTGCTTACTCACTTTTCTATATCCCCTATACTGCGCTGGGCGCGGAAATTGCGTTGGATTACGATGCCAGGACCAGACTTCGGAGCCTGACCCGGGTCTTTACCATCCTCGGTACTTTTTTGGCCAATGGGTGCCCACTCCTTGTCATAGGCTTTCTTGTAAATGCAGGGATGAATGACAGACAATCCTGGCTGTGGTTTACCGTTTTCATGTGCATGTTGGTGGGAACCGCCCTGTACTTCTGCTGGTATTACACTTCGGGTACAGAGGAGGTTCTGTTCTCGGAAAAGAATGGAAAACAAAGGGACATGGCTGGCCAGCTACTGGGCAATTTTATATCGGTTATAAAAGATTTTTACCAGTTAATGCGCCTGCGTGCCATGGCTGCACTCATCGGGACGAAGGTCATATTCATGTTGGGATTTACCCTGTATACCTCGGGAATGATGTTTTTTATGCAGTATGGGCTGAATCTGGATATTGCAGTTACTTCAACCGTGTATATGATCTCTATCGTCGCCAGCATCCTTTTTACACCGATAATCACCCACTGGGCGGTACGGTGGGGGAAAAAGAGTCTTATCGCGGGGTCTATGGTCATATCCGGCGTGCTTGGGTTGGCGCTCTACATGATCGGCGTTGACAGCTATGGGATTGCTTTGATTTACGTGATTCTGTTTACGTTCGGTCAGGCAGCTTTCTGGCAAATCAGCAGCGCCATGTTTTACGATGTAGCCGAAGCGGATGAGTACATTTGCGGTAAGAGGAGAGAGGGGACGATTATAGCGTTTCAGTCCATCGTGGGCACCCTCAGTGCCGCATTAGCCCTCCAGGCCATTGGTTTACTCCTGAACGCGGCAGGCTTTGATGGAGGACTGGCGACACAGACACCGGAGACCCTTCGGATGCTTTCCTATATTTTCGTGCTGTTTCCCAGCCTGAGTTTCCTCGCAGCAACGCTGGCACTGGTTGCCTACCCACTGAGCAAAAAGCGGTTTGAAGCATTGCAGCATGCTCTGTCCCTGAGAAAAAATGGGGAAGACTACAGCAAATACAGCGCTGAAATTGACAAGTGGATCTAAGAAAGCGTTGTGATATAATCGGAACCGGAAGGGATATGATTCGGGAACCAATGAATATGGCTTTTGAAGTGGGGTACGCATTATGATATTAAATTTCGACGAGCTGAATACTCTGATGCACAATTGTGCAGAAAAGAAAACCGTTGTTGTTGCAGGGGCCGACGATGAGCATACGCTGGAAGGAATATATACCACGATGATGGCAGGCCTGATCAAAGCTGTGTTGATCGGAAACCGCGAAAAAATCAATAGAATTATAAAAGATAAAGGTTTTAATATCGATGCGCCGATTATTGATATCAGCGATGAGCAAAAAGCAGCGGAAAAAGCGATTTCCATTGTCAGGGAAGGAGAAGGAGACTTTCTGATGAAAGGTAGACTTCAGACTGCAACACTGCTCAAGGAAGTGGTAAATAAGGATACCGGACTGAACCGGGGAAAGATCATGTCTCATGTAGGCCTCTTTCAGATTCCCACTTATCATAAGCTGGTCGTCATAACGGACGGAGGTATGATCTTATCTCCTGATTTGGCACAAAAAATAGCGATTTTGGAAAACGCGGTGGATACACTAAAGCGTATCGGGAACGAATGCCCGAAAGTTGCCGTCATGGCAGGAGCCGAAGTTGTCAACCCTAAATCACAGGATTCTGTTGATGCGGCTGAGATCAAGAAGAGGTATTTGTCCGGCGAAATCAAAGGCTGCCAGGTGGAAGGTCCTATTTCATACGATTTGGCAATGAGCAGGGAAGCGGCCAGGATCAAAGGATACGACAGCCCGGTGGCCGGAGACGCGGATATTTTACTGATGCCGTCTATGAGCGCCGGAAATATGGTGGCAAAAGCATTGACGGTATCGGGGAAAGCAAAGATGGCCGGAATCATCGTAGGTGCGGAAGTTCCTATCGTGCTGGTGTCAAGAGGAGCATCTTCGGAAGAAAAATTCCTCTCTCTGGTATTTGCCGCAGCGGTAGCGAAAGCATGAGAACTTTCCGGCCACGGGGACAGACCCTTTGTCAGGTTTTCCTGACAAAGGGTCTGTCCCCG
>CAYOYO010000024.1:0-20470 GCA_964408195.1 uncultured Oscillospiraceae bacterium
CTTGTCCGCAAACATGGCAGCTTCCAGCGCGATTCTCTCTTCCGGAACTTCCGCCGCTGACCCAAGCAACTCACCGATTCTCTCCTGCAGTTTCTGTTTATAGGCCAACACCACCTGAGGGGTCCTGTGGCTGATTTCTTCCGCCATGTCCCGAATCATCCTCCCCCGCATGATGATATCTTCCGCAAGCTTCTTGCCTTCTGCAATCCTCATCTCATCCAACCTCTTGACCGCCTGTAAAACGGGCACGGCAAGGCTTTCACAGATGGCATCTTCGTCTTCAACATCAGGAATCGCCCTGAGCACATCCGGCAGAGAAGCCAGGAAAGAAAGGGTGATATCGCCGGAAAGGGAGAAGCGCTGTTGCAGCTCTTTCAGATTGTTATAATATTGTCCTGCTACCAAAGTGTTCAGTTTGATGTTTGTATCATCCTCTGTAAGGTTTTCAACCATGAGTGACAATTCGATTTTCCCCCTCCTGGCCACATCCTTGACGATGGACTTCAGTTTTTCTTCGGCAAAGGAATATCTTCTGGGCATTTTTACCGTGATATCACTGTATCTGTGGTTTACGGCCTTCACTTCGGCGACGATGTTCCTCTTACCGTCGCTATATTCGCTTCTGCCGAAGCCTGTCATGCTCTTGATCATATCTTCTCCTTAATCTGTGTATACAATTAGATTCGTATCGGGGGGATGGGGTTGCGCCACGGCGAATGGCAAGCAAGTGCCTACCTGATAAGACGGGCCGTCTAAACCATAGGCACGTAGCGCGCCAGCTATTGAGCGGGGGTGCAACCCCATCCCCCCGATACGGATTTTCGCATCTTTGAGGGACAAATTTCTTATATTGGTTTCGGACTCCTTTTACAATCCATGCTATCATATGGTATTATACATTCAGCCCACAAAATAATCTATCTATTTCCTTTCACGAGAAGGAAGGGAGTGTAATAAATGGCTTACGACGGTTTAGTAGCGGGAGCAATAGCAGTCTGTTTGAACCGGGTTCTTACAGGCGGCAGAATCGAAAAAATCTATCAACCGGACTCGGAGGAACTGCTGTTTTTCATTCATGCCGGCAGAGAAAAGCACCGACTGTACATTTCATCCAACAGCGGTCACGCTCGCATGCACCTGTTGGAAGAGGACAGGGAGAATTCCAATCCAAAGAACCCAACCGCCTTTTGCATGCTGCTGCGCAAGCATTTCCAGGGCGGCCGCATAACAGCCATAACCCAATTGGAATCGGAACGAATCATCGAACTTTATATCGACCATGTGGATGAGCTGGGATTTACCGTTCGTAAAAGGCTCATCGTGGAAATCATGGGGAAGCACAGCAACATCATTGCTTTGGACGACTCCACGGGGAGAATCCTTGACAGCATCAAGCGGATTCCTGCCGATGTAAACCGCTATCGCCAACTTCTGCCCGGACTTCCCTATGTCTATCCTCCGGGCCACGACAAGGTATGCTTTTATACCCTTACGGAAGAAACCCTGGAAGAAATCATGAACAAAGAGCCATCCTCCCTCCCCCAGGCACTGGTGAAAGGCATTCAAGGCGTAAGCCCTGTTATTTCCGAGGAAATATGCAGAAGCGCCATACAGTCTGCAAAACAGGAGACCGGCTTCCTGATCGCATCGGACATTCTGCAGGTTACAAGAGGTATGACCCGGGCAATCCGGTCGGAAGATTTAAAACCGGTAGTATATCTGGATAAAGACCGGGTCCCGGTGGACTTTCACGTCTTCCCTCTCTCCGATGCAGAAAGCCTCTTTGACAAAATCACCTTCTGCGACCCGGGGAAGGCTGCCGAGTATTATTTCTCTCATAAAACCTCCTCCAACCGGATCCGGCAAAAGGCAAAAGACCTGACACAAGTATTGACCGGTGCTCTGAACAAGCTCTATCTGAAAAACCAGCGCCTATCCGAAGACCTGCTTGCAGCGGAAAATGCGGAGCCTTTTCGCATCTATGGGGAGCTACTGACGGCAAACCTCCACAGCATATCTCATGGAGAGTCCTCCGTCACCGTGCTCAATTATTATGAAAACCAAGAGGTTTCAATCCCTCTCGATCCGAGATACTCCCCATCCCAAAATGCCCAGCGTTACTTTAAAAAATACAGCAAGGCAAGAACCGCTGTGCGGGAGAAAAAGCTTCAACTGGAAGAAGCGAACCTTTCTATCGGCTATCTCGAGTCCGTGTTGGCATATGTGGAAAATGCCGATACCCTGGATGAGATAGAAGAAATCCGTCAAGAACTGGCGGAAGGCGGCTACCTGCGGAGGAGAAAGAACGGATATCGTCCTTCCAAATCTAAGCTCCAACCCTACGCCTTTACCGCCGGAGACGGATCTCGCATTCTTGTCGGCCGCAACAACAAGGAAAACGACCAGCTGACTATGAAAACCGCCGACAAAAAAGATCTGTGGTTCCATACCAAGGACATACCCGGCTCTCACGTAATCCTGTCGGCAAAGGAAGGGGAGCCATCTGAAGAGGCCATCCGACAGGCAGCCTCCCTGGCTGCATATTACAGTAAAGCGCGAAATTCTTCCAATGTTCCCGTGGATTATACCAGAGTACGCCATGTTAAAAAGCCCAACGGCGCCAAGCCAGGTATGGTAATCTACACGGATCAGAAGACCCTCTATGTGAATCCTGCCAAAGAGCCGGATCAGGCTTCCTCCCGGAAGCCTCTATGATAGACTCCCTGCATCTATGATAGACTCCCTGCAGTTATTACATTAAATGCATAATTTATTACATTTGGTAAAATTTAGGTTGACTTGCGGGCAGGATTGGTTAGAATATGAATTACCTACCCTGTGCAACATCGTATCGAGAAGAAGAAGAAGAAAAAAAGCATCGAATACCGGAAAGCGAGGTACCGATCATGGAAAAATCAAAGAATCCAATCTACTATCCGGAGATCATGCACGCAGCAGAAATGTCATGCACCCTGTGCGGAAAACACAGCGAAGTACGATTCAAGCATGGCTTTGTATGTGAAGATTGCCTCAATTACGTTAAAACCAATTGTTAGTCAACTGATAGCACTTCCGCTCCTTCCCGAAACCTACCCTGCCCCGGTACCGGTTTTAAGAAAATACGTTGCTGCACAGGGGCACCTTATCCCGGCTTTCCTCTCAGCTTTTCCAGGACCTGCTCAAAGGAATCCGGGAGGGGACTGTCAAATTCCAAGTATTTCCCCGTTGATGGGTGTTCAAAACCCAAGGTCTTCGCGTGAAGCATCTGCCCATCCGTCTTCACTCCGCTCTTTTTCGGTCCGTAGAGTTCATCCCCAAGAAGCGGGTGATGGATGTGGGCCATGTGAACCCGAATCTGATGGGTTCTGCCGGTCTCCAGAACCGCTTCGATGTAAGTGAACCGGCCGAAACGCTCAAGAACCCGAAAATGGGTCTTTGCACGTTTCCCGTTCTTCTCGGTCACCGCCATGCGCAGCCTGTTTTTGGGATCTCTTCCGATGGGGGCGTCAACAACCCCTTCTTCTTCTGTGAAATTGTGGTATACGATAGCCCGGTAGGCTCTTGTTATGGAATGAGCTGCAAATTGCCGGGCAAGAGACTGATGGGACTTGTCATTTTTCGCCACCACCAGGAGCCCGCTGGTGTCTTTGTCGATGCGATGGACGATACCCGGTCGGACCACTCCGTTGATGGAAGAAAGACCGTCGCGGCAGTGATAGAGGATGCCGTTGACCAGAGTTCCGGTGAGATTTCCCGGGGCCGGATGGACCACCATGCCTTTGGGTTTATTGACCACTAAAAGGTCTTCGTCTTCATATACAATGTCCAGCGGAATCTCTTCAGGAGAGGCCTCTAAAAGAGTGGGGGATTCAAAGCGGATTTCTACCAGGTCCCCTTCTTTCAGCTTGTGTTTTTTTACAGTGACGGATGTGCCGTTGACGGAGACCATTCCTTTTTCGATGAGCTTTTGAATACCGCTTCTGGATGTGTCCTCTAAAAGTCCGGACAGCACCGTGTCCATTCTCTCCCCGCTGTCTTGCTCTTCAATTCTTATGGGAACGGTTGTCATCGGTCTATTCCCCCTTTTTACCAATCTTCGGCTCAATGAGAAAGAGGTACAGAATCAATAGACCGCAACCTGTACAGACGCAGATATCCGCTACATTAAATACCGGGAATACGCGGAAATCAAAGAAATCCACCACATAGCCCAGGCGGATCCGATCGATGAGATTACCGAATCCTCCACCTGCAATGAAGGACAGAGAAAGGGAAAGAAGCCAGTGGTCTTTCTTTCTCTTTCCCGCCAGGTAGAGAAGAATTGCCGTAAGGGCAATGAATGTGACGATGATTAATAGGAGTTGCTTCCCTTGAAGTATACTGAAAGCTGCGCCGAAATTCCGGATGTAGGTGATGTGGAAAATGTCCTCAATTACCGGTATAGTTTGATTAACAGACATCTCCGCCACAATGAACCCTTTGGAAATCTGATCCGCCGCAATCAGAACAAAGATGCTCAGAAAAAATATCATGTCACGAATCACTTCCGGCTCTGAAATTGAAGAGGGTCTTATCGGTGAAATCCACCCTGTCCTCCTCTGTTTTAGCGGGAGCATTGCTGATTCGGCCCTCCAGAATGCTCTTCAGGTCCTCCATCTCTTTGTCTGCAAACAGCTCAGTGCTTAAGGTGTCGAACTTCTCCAACTCCGATTCCAGCAGGGTCCTGTATCTGGTTCGGAACACATTGAGGCGGTTCCTTAGTCCTGCGTTTTCTTCGTGGAGTCTCTCGGCAGACTCTCTGGCTTCTCTGGTGATGCGGTCCGCATCCAGCTCCGCGTTTTTCAGCAGAATTTCCGCTCGCCTTTCCGCACTGGCAGAGATATCCCCCATGAGCGCCTTTGCGGCTTCCAAGGTCTCCAGCACCATACCCTCGGTACTTCTGTACCTGGCAAGTTCCGTGTTTACCGCTTTCAGCTGCTCTTTCAGGTTTGCGTTTTCGCTCATGAGCTTTTCAAAATCTATGGTAATAAGGTCTAAAAAACCATCGACCTCATCCTCCCGGTACCCCCGGACTCCTTTTGAAAATTCCTGATTTTGTATATCTAAGGGAGTAATCATCTGAAAACCTCCTGTTTAAATAATCATCGATATGAACAATCCGTTCAGCAGTCGCTGCAGGAAGTAGATGGCAAATATTGCAAGCATGGGGGACAAATCGATGTTGCTGTTCCCCATGAACCGGTTAGTCAGATTCCGGAAGGGAGTAAGAATCGGCTCCGTAATGCGGATAATTGCCACATAAAGGGGGTAGAGCCTGTCTCCCGGCCTTATAAACCAGCTCATAAGGGCTCTGCCCAGTATCAGATAAATGATTACCTGAAAAAACATATTGATTGTTTGTAACAGAAATGCTGTCATTTATTACCTCCAGGGATTGTTGATGGTGGTGGTATGACCGGGAGCCTGCTGATCTATATAGGCTGCCACATCCACATTTTCCGGTGCGAAGATAAAGATGTTATTGGCCACCTTCTGTACATTCCCGTTGAGCGCATAGGTGGCGCCACTTAGGAAATCGAATATTTTTCTGGCCATGTCCGTCTCAATCTTCTCCAAATTGATTATGATAGGTTTTCTTGCCTTGAGGCTGTCCACCAATCTGGGGCACTCGTCAAAGCCCTGGGGTTCGATTACAATCATCTTAAACTGATTCGGTCCTGTTGCTTTGCCAGTCATGGGGAGCACTCTTGTGTCTTTGTTTTCCTTATAGTCCCTCACATCGGCCCGGGGTGGGATGACCGGACTCCGAGGGTCTATGGATTGTCGCGCCGGCATGGTTTTGGGAGTTCCTCCATCCGTCTCTTCTTCTTCGATCTCTTCTATGCCAATGAGCACCTTCAGCTTGCTGAAAAACCCGTCTCCCATTCTTTTACTCCTCGCTTAATCTTTATTATAGTTTCGTGCGCCGAAGATGGAGCTCCCGATTCTCACCGCGTTTGCACCCTCTTCCACAGCAACCCGATAGTCGTTGGACATACCCATGGAAAGGTAGCGAAAATCCAACCTTTCGTGAGGAATCTCCCGGTATTGTCTATAAAGCTCCGCTACCTGAGCAAAATACACCCGGACTCTTTCCGGGTCCTCGAAAAAGGGTGCAATGCTCATCAAACCCCTGATCCGCACATTTGGGCAGCAGTCCAGAATCTCCGCAATCATCCCCTTGGTCTGGTTGGCAGATATCCCGAACTTGCTTTCCTCTCCCGCCGCATTTATCTGGATCAGGATGTCCATGACCAAGCCTTGCTGCTCTGCTCTCCTGCTTATCTCCCATGCCAGTTTCACCGAGTCCACGGAATGAATCAAGGACACCTTATCAATGATATATTTTACCTTATTCGTCTGCAGATGTCCAATCATATGCCACCGCACCGGCTTTACACGATCGTATTTGTCCAGAATTTCCTGGACCTTGTTTTCGCCGATGTCGGTAATGCCTGCATCGATGGCCCGGTTAATTTCCTCTGGAGTACGGGTCTTCGTTACGGCAATCAACAGCACTTCTCCCGGCGCTCTTCCTCCTCGCGTTGCCGCGGCATCTAAAATCTCTCTGATATTGACGATGTTCTCTTCAATCTGGTTCATATCACTTTTTCTCCGGGTGATTCAATATTTCATCGTAGGCATCTACGGTGCTGACTTTTATGGATTTGTCCCCCTCCTTCTCGTAGAAGAAGGAGCTTTCTACCAGAGAATATTCTCCGTCGCTGGTGATCACCGAAACGGGTGTGAAAACAAACTCGCCGCTGATATCCTTCACGTAAACACCGGGTTTTCCCTCCAACGTGGTTATGCTCTTGTTGGCGATAATCAATCCTTCATAATCCGAGGTAATAATCTCCACATCCATCTTTCGGAGCTTTGGCAGGTCCTCGTAATATCTGTCGAACCGGAGCAATACCAGCATGGAGCCCTCAGAGTCGATGATGTCATAGGTGGTGCCTCTGACCTGACCTAAGGGAAGGTTGAGATAGACTGTTTCCCCTTTTTTGTACTTTATCACATTTTCCGGTTCCGGCCAAAGAGCAGCATACCACACACTGCTGTCCACCACTTTATAAAGAGGTTCCCCTGCCACTGCAGAGTCACGTTTTATATTGTTCCCTTCTATTTCCAGCTCTTCCACCCGGTCTTTTTTCAATGAGGCCATATTGTCGGGGGAAAAGATCTCTTCCAGGCCGTCAACATAATAACTGACCACCCCGTTTTCCAAAGCCGTATAGGATCCGCCGCCGTGGACGATATCGGCAACTTTGGTCCCTTTCCGCACCAGACTTCCCTCGTCCATATAGTATTGAATGGTTCCGGAAGAACCGGCCGGTACTACCGTTTCTCTGCGTATGAAATAGCAGGTGGCATTTGCGGTGACCTGCAGATTGCCGTATTCCACTACCGATGTCTGGGTCAGTGCTCCTGTCACCATGGGATAAACATATATGATGACGGCAAGAGCCAGAACCGAAGCAATGAAAAGATACAGCAATATTCTTTTGAATTTCCCCTTTTTCCTAGTAGACATGAATTCATTATACAATATGAACAGAAGATTTACGAGTAGAGAAGATTTTCTTTCCTCTGTGTTTTTTAAATACCGCAGAACTCCCTTACCCGCTTTAGGACCTTCTTTTCCTGCTTGCTCAATTCCCCTTCCCGGACGAGAAATGCCTGAAACAGATCCGGTCGGCGCTTGCATGTGAGCAGCAATGCCTGTTCGAATCGCCAAAGGCGAATTTCATTGTGGTTTCCGGACAAGAGCACTTCAGGGACCTGTATATCTCTGTATTCCCTGGGTTTTGTATACTGCGGGTATTCCAGCAGGCCTGAATAAATGGATTCTTCATTGTGAGAATCGCTGCTCCCCAGAACCTGGGGCAGCCGCCTTCCCACCGCATCGATGAGTATCATGGCCGGTAATTCCCCTCCGGTGAGGATGTAGTCCCCTACTGATATTTCCTCCATCTTCCAATGATCCAGAATTCGCTGGTCGATCCCTTCGTAGTGGCCGCACAGTAAAATAAGTCTGTCCTCTCTCGTGAGCTCTTCCACCAGATTCCCGTCAAGAAGTCGGCCTTTGGGGGACAGATAAATCATCCGCCCTCCCTGGGGACCGATGGCTTCCAGGGCACGGAACACGGGCTCCGGGCTCATTACCATCCCCGCCCCTCCGCCAAAGGGAGTGTCGTCTGTGCGGTTATGCTTGTCCAGGGTGTAATGGCGGATATCCGTAAGCCTTATATCGATTATTTTATTTGCCGCAGCCCTCCCGATAATGCTGTGCTCCGTTACCGGAGTGAACATTTCGGGGAACAAGGTGAGCACATCGATTCTCATAGTTCCTGCAACCCTTCAATGAGCCGAACACACAGAACGCCTTTCTCCATATCGATTTCTTTTATAAACTCGTCCACAGCGGGAACGGGAAAGGGTTTCCCCCCATCTGTGGGTTCCACCATATAGATGTCCTGGGCCCTGTTCAAGATGACCTCCGAAAGCCGACCTACGGGCCTGCCTTCCTCGTCTATCACACCAAGCCCGATCAGGTCACGAACATAATAGGTGCCCTCCGGTAAAGGCGGCGCATCCTCCCGGAGGATGAATAAGTCTTTCTCTTTCCACGCTTCCGCAGCGTTCCTGTCGTCGATGCCGGAAAGCTTCAGGATAACCATGTTCTTCATATAGCGGACATTCTCAATGGAAAAACGATGCTCATCCATGAGAATATAGTTGATTTCCTCAAATTTTTCTTTGTAATCCGTGTAGGGGTAAACTTTCATTTCCCCTTTCAGGCCAGCGGCGCTGGTAATCCGTCCCAATCTGATTTTTTCCATATCTCTCTTCTGCGAAAGGAAAGGGCAATCCTTTCAACATCCCGGGTGTTTTCGGGCTGAAAGAACCGCCCTTGCGATTCCTGACTATTGTATAATCTCAACAGCAATCCTTTGATTGGATTTGGTGGCAGCTGCTTTGACTACGGTCCGTATGGCTTTCGCTATGCGGCCCTGCTTTCCGATCACCTTCCCCATATCCGCAGGCGCAACGCGAAGCTCGATGACGCTGGTTGTCCTTCCTTCCACCTGGCGGACTTCCACCGCTTCGGGGTGGTCGACTAAGGACTTTGCAATCGCTTCAACTAACTCTACCATCATGATTCACCACTTTCTTTACTCGGTGACTTCTGCCGGGTCTTCTGCCTCCGCTGTTTTAGGCTGCTCTTTTACTGCTGCGGGCTTTGAGATGCCTGCACGATCGAAAAGTCGTTTCACGGTGTCGGTGGGCTGTGCACCGTTGGCCAGCCACCTGCCGGCCTTCTCTGCATCGATCTTGATTTCTGCCGGTTCCTGCAAGGGATTGTAGTAGCCGATTTCCTCAATGAATCGTCCGTCCCTGGGCGCACGGCCATCTGCCACCACAACTCTGTAGAAAGGCTTCTTGTTTGCTCCCATTCTCTTTAATCTGATTTTTACTGCCATTTTCTTTTCCTCATTTCCTTTGTTTGGTCCGGGTTATCGCGGACATGTGTTTGATTTTGTGTATGTTAAAGATTATAAACCTCTGAACATCTTATTCTTTTTGTGTCTCGGGGCTGTGTTGAACTGCTTCATCATCTTTCGTGTCTCTTCATACTTACGAATCAATTGATTGATTTTGGAGACCGGCAGCCCGCTGCCTGCGGCAATCCGCTTTCTTCGGCTGGCGTTCAGGATGCCCGGATCTCTCCGTTCTTCCTTTGTCATAGACCGAATAATCGCCTCCATATGGACCATCTCCCGCTCGCTCTGCTCCATATCCACATCCTGCATGGCTTTGCTGTTCATCCCGGGCATCATGTTGAGCATTTTGGCCAGTCCACCCATGCTTTTAATCTGTCCGAACTGGTCCAGATAATCCTCAAGGGTGAACTCGTTCTTCCGCATCTTCTTTTCCAGTTCTGCGGCCTTTTCGTCATCATAGTTCTCTTGGGCTTTCTCGATAAGAGTAAGCATATCCCCCATTCCGAGGATTCTTGAGGCCATGCGCTCCGGATGGAAGGGCTCCAATGCGTCCATTTTTTCGCCCATACCCACGAACTTGATGGGCTTTCCTGTAATCGCCTTGGCGGAAAGAGCTGCGCCTCCCCGGCTGTCGCCATCCAGCTTCGTCATGATGATTCCGTCAATCCCCAGTTTGTCGTTGAATCCCTGGGCAGCGACTACCGCATCCTGACCGGTCATGGCATCCACTACCAGCAGAATCTCATGGGGCTTTGCCCGCTTCTTAATCCGGACCAGCTCATCCATAAGTTCATCATCAATGTGCAGCCGCCCCGATGTGTCCAGGATCAGCACATTATATCCTTTGTATTCTGCCTCCCTGCACGCCTGCTCGGCGATGACCTCCGGCTCCTTGCAGTCACGCATTGTGAAAACTGGAACGTCGATGGACTTTCCCAAAATCTCCAGCTGGTCGATGGCTGCGGGCCGATAGACATCGCATGCTGCCATCATAGGTTTCTTGCCGTTCTTCCGTAGCCACACCGCAAGCTTTCCGCAAGTGGTGGTTTTTCCTGTGCCCTGAAGACCGGCCATGAGGATTACGGTAAAACCCTTGGGGGAGTAGGTGAGCTTGCTGTTGGTGCCGCCCATCAGAGCAGTCAGTTCTTCGTTGACGATTTTGATTACCTGCTGAGCAGGTGTCAGGCTGGCCAGCACTTCTTCTCCCAGAGCCTTTTCCTTCACACGAGCCACAAAGTCCTTTACCACTTTGAAGCTTACATCCGCTTCCAGAAGGGCCAGCTTCACCTCCCGCATAGCTTCATCGATATCCGCCTCTGTAAGAACACCCTTGCCCTTGAGTTTTTTAAACGCGCTTTGGAGTTTTTCCGATAATCCTTCGAATGCCATTTATCTTTCCTTTATATTTATGAATCTGACGGCGACTATTGGTTCAGTTGGTCCAGTTTTTCTTCAATGCTTCTAAGTGCGAAGAGTAGCTCATTATCGTTCTCCCGGTCCCGGATCAGCTGCTCTATTGTCTCTTTCAGCGTGTGCACCACCGTTTCTTCCTGCTTGAACTTTCCAACCAGCTGCAGCCTTTTATCATAGTCCCGCAGCTTTTTTTCACCACGCTTCACCGTCTCGTGAATGCCCTGCCTCGTAAGGCCATACTCCGCGGCAATTTCTCCCAGGCTCAGATTGTCCTCATAATACAGACGAAAAATTTCCCGTTGTTTCGTTGGGAGGAGCCCTCCGTAAAAGTCATATAGAATACTAATTTCAGTAATATTGTCCAGCATTCTCCCGACTCCCTCTATGTTGATGACAGAAACCAAGATATCACAGGTCGGAATGTGTGTCAAGTGTTTTTGTTTACACCCTTTTGCCATTCTTCTGCCGTGAGAGAATAGCAAGCCACATCGCGAATTTCCTCATTATAAATGCGGTTGGCTCTCCGTAGGATTCCCTCAAAGCAAAACCCGCATTTCTGAATCACTCTTGCGGAACGGCGGTTGGTGGGATTGTGATAGATGGATACCATGGGGAGGGTCATTTCCTGAAACCCGTATCGGATTACCCCATGAGCAGCCTCGGTCATCAGACCCCGGCCCCAGAAAGCTTCCGCCATGGCATATCCAAGCTCCATGCATCCGGTATTCGGCCGTTTTGTATCCTCTTCGAAACCGATGGAACCAATCACCCTCCCGGTTTCCTTGTCAACCATGGCCCAGATATGGTATTTTTCCAGAAAGAGATCCCTTATGATTTGCCGGGATTCCTCCACCGTCTCATGGGGCTTCCAGCCCCCGTGAGGGCCTACATTTGGGTTTTTTGCATAGGCATAGACCTCCGCTGCGTCCTCAAGAGTAAATCCTCTCAGGTATAAGCGCGCTGTTTCGATTGTTTCCGGCTTCCTTTGATTCATCCTTTCCTCCATGTCTCCCCTGGCCGGTTATTTCATGATGTCCAGAAATTCCCGATTGTGGCTGCGTACGTATTTCATAGTGGCCGGATCCCCGTGGCCCGGGTAAATGGTGATATCGTTGCCCCACTTTGAAATGACGGTTCGTATCGATTCTTCCATTTGAGCCGCAGAGCCATCCGCCAGGTCGGTTCTTCCCAGGTCTACATTGAATATGGTATCTCCCGTAAAGGCCAGCTTGCTTTTTTCGCTGTAAAAACAAACGCTGCCCCTGGTATGTCCCGGTGTATGGAGGACGTGGATCTCTTCCTCTCCGAGAAAAAAACTCTCACCGTGCTCCAATGGCCTGTCAACCGTCTTGCCGTACATGTCACAATCCTCCCTGTGGAGGAAAACCGGGCAATCGTATTTCTGTACAATTCCGGCCACCGCACCCACATGGTCATAATGGTGATGCGTCAGCAGGATTGCAAGTACACGCAGATCCATCCGGTCCAACTCCTTGATATAGCGCTTCGGTTCATATCCGGGATCTATGATATAACAGTTGCCTTTTTCACTGTCGTAGATCAAGTAGCCGTTGCTCTCCAGGTTTCCTGCCACCAGCCTTTTTATTTTCATACCGCTTTGATTCTCCTCCCATTGTTCGAAAAAACCTTTGTCTTCACGCCAGTTCATGATAACGCAAATGGGGATTGATTTCAATGAAATTAGGTCTATAATTATATAGAATATAGCCCAAGTCACCATGTTTGACCGGGCGGAGGAGAGAATCGGATGAAAGTAGCTATCATCGGGGCAGGGAAACTGGGCCTCAATATCACGGAAGCGCTCATTGGCAGCGGATATGAACTCCTGCTCATAGATAAGGATCCGTCGCTGCTGCAGAAAACCAGTAATTATCTGGACTTGCTTACCATAACGGGAAATGCCAAGGATGTGGACGTGCTACGGGATGCCAAGATTGATACTTGTGATTATCTGGTGGCCGTTACCGATAACGATGAAAAGAATATGGCCATCTGCTCCCTGGCAAAAAGACTGGGTTGTCCCAATGTGATCGCCCGCATCAGAGATCCGGAGTATGTAAATCACCTGCCCTTTATCAAGGAAGCAATGCACATCGATTATATCGTGAATCCGGACCTTTCCATTGCAAATGAAATCTATAAATATCTGGTGGAAAAATACACTCTCACCAACGGATACTTTTCGACAGGCATGGTTTCCATCATCGAATTCACGGCAGACCGGCTTCCCGTCCTGATCAACAAGAAGATTTCCGAGATTGCCAAAATGCTGGATAACATGTTGGTTGTTGCCATATCCCGCAGCGGAAAAATCATCATCCCCAAGGGAAGCACCCAAGTGCTGGATGAAGACTTTCTCTATGTCCTGGGAACCGAAGAGACTGTTCTGGCCTTGAAAGATATTGTTCATCAAAAAGAGAAGTATACCAATCTCCAGAAGGTCATGATTGCCGGAGGAGGAAAGAGCGGATATTATCTGGCGAAACAACTGGCAGACTTCAACATCTCCGTTAAGATTATCGAGATTGACAAGGCCCGATGCCAATACCTTTCGGAGCATCTGGACAACGTTCTGGTCCTTCACGGAGATGCCACAGATTTGGAGCTTCTGGAAGAAGAAAATCTGGATGAAATGGATGCTTTTGTAACGGTGACCGGCTTTGATGAGGAAAACCTTTTACTGGCATTGGTGGCCAATCAGAAGAACATCGAAGATGTGGTGGCAAAGGTGAGCCGAAAAAGCTATGCCAATCTAATCGAGAAGATGGGCATCAGCATGGCTCTCAACCCCCTGGATATGACGGCAACGGAAATCCTCCGCTATATACAGGGCTCCAAACATGTTCTGTTTTCAAAGATTATACAAGGGCAAGCCGAATTCATAGAAATCGTCGCCCAAAAGAACATGCGACTCACCGGAACTCCCCTGTCCGAGTTGAAACTTCCGGATGGCGCGATTATCGCGGCCATTCACCGGGATGAAGAAGCGATCATCCCCCGGGGAAACACCGTCATTCAGGAAGGGGATAAAGTCATCGTTTTCTTCCTGCTTTCCGACTTGCAGAAGCTGGAGAAATTCTTCCAGACAAAAAAATGGAATTTTGTCCTATGATGGAACGGATGGATTTGCCATGCGATTGAATGTGAGACTTATTATCCGAATTTTGGCCACGGTAGTGTTGTTATTGTCATTATCCATGATTCCAGCCTTATGTGTCAGTTTGCTGTATGGCGAAACTGACACGGTAAGGGCATTTCTTATGACCATCGTACCCGTGGCAACCTTAAGCAGCCTGACGGCTTTTTTCATCAACCCGGCCTCATCGGACCTGAGAACCCGGGACGGTATCCTGATTGTGGCTCTCTGCTGGATTCTCGGTTCCGGGGTGGGCGCCATTCCCTTCCTCATTTCAGAGGCCATCCCGAATTTTGCGGATGCTTTTTTCGAAAGCGCCTCCGGTTTTACCACTACCGGCTCCTCTATCCTTGCGGATATCGAAGTTCTGCCGAAGGGAATTCTGTTTTGGAGATCTTTTACCCATTGGTTGGGAGGCATGGGGATTCTGGTTCTGGCCATCGCCCTTCTTCCCGCCATCGGAGTGGGGGCTTTTCATATTGCCGAAGCAGAGACCCCCGGTCCCTCCATCGATAAACTCACCCCGAAAATGACTGACTCCACCAGAATCCTCTATGTCATCTATATCGGCATGACGGCTCTGGAAACGATCCTTCTTTGCCTGGGAGGAATGGATCTCTTTGATGCGTTGGTACACACCTTCGGGTCCGTGGGCACAGGAGGGTTTTCCTCCTACAATGACAGCATCGGCCACTTTGACAGCCTTTACATCGAGATGGTGATAAGCGTATTTACCCTGCTGGCTGGCATCAATTTCAACTTGTATTACCTGCTTTTCCTGAGAAATTGGAAAGGCTTCTTCCGGGATGGAGAGCTTAGGGCTTATCTCTCCATAATTTGCGGAGCCACGCTGTTTATAGCAGCCGTTCTGACCGTGTTTGACATTGCGGGAGGTGTGGGAGAAGCTCTTCGATTGGCTTTCTTCCAAACGGTGACCATAATCACGACAACTGGGTTTTCCACAACGGATTTCAGCCTTTGGCCTTCTGCAGGAGTCATGGTAATCTTTCTGCTTTTCTTTATAGGGGGCTGTTCCTCCTCTACCGCAGGTTCGGTAAAGGTCATTCGGATTGTCGTTTTCCTGAAGCTGATACGCAGGGGCATTTACAAGAGGCTCCACCCAACTGCCGTAGTGCCGGTCAAACTGGGGGGGGATAACCTGTCTTCCCAGGTGGTCTCCGGTATCGCCGGCTTCCTGTTCCTGTATCTTACTCTGTTTTTACTGGGGACTCTGGTGCTGACCCTTGACGCCTTTGATCTGATTACTGCCGCTTCTTCGGCGGCCACTTGTCTGGGCAATGTGGGCCCCGGCTTCGGTGATGTTGGACCTTTATCGAATTTTAGCGGGTACTCCGATGGATCCACCTGGTTGCTCTCCATGCTGATGATAACCGGTCGGTTGGAGCTCTTTACGATACTTCTTTTGTTTTTCCCGGGGTTCTGGAACCCGGACCGGTGAGAGGTGGGAGAAAATGAGCCTGAACCTACGTGCCATAGTAAAAATACTGAGCTTCGTCATGGTGCTGCTTTCCATGGCAATGCTCCCTTCTCTTCTCGTTTCCCTGATTTACGGAGAATATGCCACGGCGGTTGCTTTTCTCAAGATTATTGCTCCTCTGCTGGTCCTGGGAGCAGTGACTGCGATCCGGATAAAGACCCGTTCTCCAAAGCTTCGGCTGCGAGAGGGATTTCTGGTAGTGGCCTTGAGCTGGCTTCTCGCTTCTTTGGTAGGGGCCCTTCCCTATCTTCTCACCGGTACCATCGACAGCTTTGTCAATGCTTTTTTTGAGTCTACATCCGGATTTACCACAACAGGGGCCTCCGTCATATCCGATGTGGAGAGCCTTCCCAACGGAATCCTCTTCTGGAGATCTTTCTGTCAGTGGTTAGGGGGCATGGGGATTCTGATCTTCGCTATCAGCATTCTCCCAACCCTGGGAATCAGCGGGCAGCGCATTGCCAGGGCAGAAACTCCCGGTCCCACACTAAACAAAGTTGTTCCCAGGATGTCTGACACAGCCAAGATATTATACGGCATCTATGTATCGTTTACCTTCGCGGCGGTTGCCCTACTGATGGCCGGGGGACTGAACCTCTTCGATGCTTTCATCGCAGCCTTTGGCAGCGTAGCTTCCGGCGGGCTATCAAACTACAACATGGGGATTTCCCATTTTGACAGCTCCTATGTGGAATTCATAGTGGCTTTTTTCACCATCCTAGCCTGTATCAACTTCACCCTTTACTATTCCATCCTTCGGGGCAAGTGGAGGAGTTTTTTCGCGGACCGTGAGCTGCGGGCCTTTTTCTTTATTCTGGTGGGAGGCGTTGCTCTGATCACAGGAAACCTTTGGTTCAGCGGAAGCTACGGATCATTTGTGGACTCCCTCCGCTTCGGCTTTTTCCAAACATCGGCTTTCCTTACCACCACAGGACACTACAGCACCGATTTCAACCTCTGGCCTTCGTTCAGCAAAATGGTGCTGTTCCTTCTCATGCTCATCGGCGGCTGCTCCTCTTCCACCGGCGGAGGCATCAAAGTCATACGCGTTGTCATATTGCTGCGGCTTATATTGCGGGGATTTTATGTGAGACTTCACCCCAGAGCCGTGGTTCCTCTGAAAATCCAGGGAAAGCCCGTATCCACAGAAGTCATGACGGGAGTCATGTCCTTCCTTTATCTGTATGTGCTGGTTTTCATGTTGAGCAGTCTGATTCTTTCCTTTGAAAATCTGGACCTGCTGACCACCTTTACGGCTACCGCCGCCGCCCTCAACAATGTGGGAACCGGACTGGAATTGATCGGACCCACGGGGACCTTCGGCCTGTTTTCTGTTTTTTCAAAGTACTATCTCTGTTTTCTGATGCTGATGGGCCGGCTTGAACTCTTTACGATCATCTTGCTGTTCACGCCTTCTTTTTGGAATCCGGATCGGTGAGAACGAAGGTAATCTCTCTGGCGGCCTGGTCTACCGAATGAACCCGTATGGAAACCGGATCCCCCAGACTGTATATTTTCCTGCTGTTTCGTCCGATGAAACGGTAGGCTTCCGCTTCATAGATATAATAGTCGTCCAACAAACTGTCTACCCGGACCAGCCCCTCGATGGTGTTTTCGATTTCCACAAAAAATCCGAAGGTGGCTACTCCGCTGATAATTCCCTGGTATTCCTCATCGATATGATAGCTCATGTATTCGGCCTTTTTAAGCTTGTCAACTTCCCGTTCCAATTCTTCCGCTTTTCGCTCCGTCAGCGAGGAAAGCTCCGCCGCTTCCAGGGTCTTCTGCCGCAACAGCTTGATCCGCTCCTGTGAGAATCTGCCGCGCAATGCTTCTTTTATAATACGATGGATTATCAGATCCGGATATCTTCGTATGGGGGAAGTGAAATGGCAATAATAGTCCAGTCCCAGGCCGAAATGGCCTGTGCATTCCACGCTGTATGAGGCTTTCTTCATGGACCGGAGCATAACGGTACTGACTACGTGCTCTTTCCCTGTATCTCGCACCTCCTGGAGTACCTGACTGAGGGCTTTTGGATGAATGTGCTCCGGATTGCCTTTCAGGTTTAGCCCCAAACTCATTAGAAACCGTTTGAATTCCACCATTTTCTCCGGTGCGGGCTTTTCATGGATCCGGTAGACAAAGGGGAGTTCCAGATGGTAGAAATGGGTGGCTACGGTTTCATTGGCTGCCAACATGAACTCTTCAATGATTCCGTTTGCAACCCTTCTTTCTGCAGCTTCTACTCTGATCGGTATTCCCATCTCATTCAAGGTAATATGGGCTTCATCTATGTCAAAGTCCAGACTCCCTCTGTCCTGTCGCCTTTTCCGCAGGAGACCGGCCAGCTCTTCCATGAGAAGAAGCTGATCATAGATGTGGCGATACTGTCTGATAAGCTCCTCATCCTTCTTCTCAAGCATATCGGAAACATGGGTGTAAATCATGCGTTCTTTGGAGTGAATCACACTTTCGTAAATGTCATGGGAGACCACCGCACCGTTTCTGTCAATCTCCATATCCAGAGATAGGGTCAGTCTGTCCACTCCCGGCGAAAGACTGCATATCCCGTTTGACAAGTCCTTTGGAAGCATGGGTAGCACCCAATCGATCAAATAGATGCTGGTCCCCCTCTTTATGGCCTCTTTATCAAGGGGTGCATTCTCTTTCACATAATGGCTGACATCCGCAATGTGAACCCCCAGCAGGTAGTTTCCGCTTTGCAGACGTTCCAAAGAAACCGCGTCGTCCAAATCCTTGGCATCCGCTCCGTCTATAGTCAACACGGATTTTTCTCTCAAGTCCCTCCGTCCGAAAAGATCCTCCTCTTTCAGGGTTTTGGGGATTGCTGCAGCCTGGGCGGACACTTTCCCGGGAAAATCCTCCCGGACCTGAAACGCCCGTATGAGAGCCTTGATATCTCCCCCTGCTTCCCCATTCCGGCTCAGGATCTCTTTGATTCGTGCTTCTGCCCTGCGGTCTCCTGAGGGCCATCGCAGCATATCCGCCACCACCTTATCGCCGGATAAGGCACCTTTGAAATCTTTCTTCCGTACCAGTACCTCTTCGGCGCTCTTGCCATACTCAGGGGTGATAAGTCCATACTCTCCCCGATCCAAAAAGGTACCCACCACTTCCTTGTTGGCGCGACGGATAATCCTCTCTATTTTCCCTTCCATATTGGCGCCCGGCGTTCCGCTTCCACTGACCCGGACGGTTACCGTATCCTTGTCCATGGCTGATTCCATGTCTGCCGGAGCGATAAAGATATCCCGGCCCTGGGTTTCCGCACTGTTCTCCGGGATGACGAAGCCAAAGCCCCGACGGTGTTTTGACAGAATCCCCGTAATGCGTCTTTCTTTGCTCTTTTTCATGTGTCCGCCTCTTTTACTCCATAGTATGTAAGATTACTCTCAGTTTAGCATACCCGAAGGACGGATAACAATCCGCCGGTATTATAAAAAAACGGCCACAAGGGCATAATAGCTACAGTTGAGCCACTCGTCTCAAGTTGGCCGGAAACAGCAAGGAGGTTATTTGGATGAAAGTCAAGGATTTAATGTCTACATCCATCGTATGCGCACGACCGGAAATGTCCATAACGGAGGTAGCGAAAAAAATGCGGCAGGCAGATGTGGGAGCCATTCCGGTCTGCGATGACAGGGGTCGGGTGCTGGGCATCGTTACGGATCGGGATATTGTGATACGGGTGCTCTCCGGTGATGAACATCCCGGCACCGCCGGCGAAATCATGACCATGGAACCTGTTTACGCCACACCCAACATGAATACTCATCAGGCTGCCATCTTAATGGCAAAACATCAGGTCCGGCGTCTCCCTGTTGTTGAAAACGATCGGTTGGTGGGCCTGCTTTCCATGGCGGATATCGCCAGAAAACGGATTTATGTGGATGAGGCGGGGGATGCCCTCTCCGCCATCTCGAAAGCCGGCACCTTTCATTAGTATCCATGGAAGCAGGAAACTCAAGTAAACCATTGATTCTCTTTGGGCTCGGCAAAAACCGTCTCAAGCTGTTGTTTATGACCTAGGAATCCCGGGTCATCAAAGTACTTTGCCTCAACGGGGCAAAACTTAACGCATGCACTGCATTTTATGCAGATCCCTGGCACCAGTGATGTGTCTTCATAGTTGATGGAGTCCATGGGACACAGCTCTGCACACAGCTTGCAGTCAATACATTCGCCGGTGGTGAGGGGTTTTGCTTTGAGAAAGTTCACCGGCTCTCCCTTCATGTTTTTGGGAGTATAGTAGGGCCGCAAGGGAGTCTCACCCGGCACAGAGAAGTCTGCATCGGCGTCCTCTTCCAACGTTTTTCGGGCTACCGCCAGAGCAAACTCTTCCAGCTGCTTCAGGTCCTCCGGTAAAGGGCGCCCTTTCGCAAGAACCCGGGAGAAGGAATGTTCTCCCACAAAGGCCCCGGCACCAAGAACCCGAAAGCCCTTGTCCATCATCCGGCCCTTCAGTTCCAGCAGAGCATCATCGAAACTACGATTGCCGAAAAGTACCATGGCTACCCCACTGGCGCCGCCACCCTGTATGGTCGAAAGAAAATCCTTAAGTACGTTGGGAACTCGTCCCGCATAAACCGGCAAGCCCAATACCACCAGATCATCGGATGAAAAACGGTATTCTCTCTCCCGGTTTTTCCTCGGAGTAAAATCCAGTTCCTGCACCGTATCCACATGCATGGCTTCCGCCAACTTCCGAGAAAAGGCCTGCAGAGCCTTTTTCGTGGTTCCTGTAGGGCTGAAATATAAGATTGTGATTTTCACTGTAAACACCTCACTTCTCATCATGTTTGTCTGTCATTTGATGCCATACTTGGACAG
>CAYOYO010000025.1:0-20127 GCA_964408195.1 uncultured Oscillospiraceae bacterium
CCTGATCCTGCTGCTGGCGCTGTTGCTGCTGGCAGGGCTTCCCGTTGCGCCGGGGGCCGGATATCAGGTTTGGGCAGCAGAAAATACTGCGGTGAAAATCTCCCAGACCGGCGGATATTTTGCGGTTTCGGGAGACAGCAACGTTGCAATCACCATGAAAGTGGAGAACAAGAGTAGCAGCGCCGTCACATTTCAAGCCAAGACCGGCTTGTCCCAGACCTCGGGAGCGATAACGGAGCCCAACCCCGCGTCATCTACAGTGACCCTTGAAACCGGCGCATCGACGGACCTAGTCTTTCTTGTAAATGTAGCAACCACCGCCCAGCCCGATACCTATCGGATTCCGGTAATCCTGGTGGATAAGGGAGACAACAGCGGAAGCATTTTGCGATCCGCAAACCTGGAGCTCCGCGTCATCAAGAAGACTGCTTCACCGGGAGCCGATCCTTCCGGAAATTATGTATACACTCCCATGATGGATCTGGTACATAAGCTTGGACCTACTGACGCTATCGTGTCAGGCGCGGTTACCAACCTGACCCTGAGCTTTTTCAACAGCGGTAATACTACTATGAAGAATGCAGCTGTCACCTTGGTACTACCTGAAGGGATAACGGTGAACAACAGCAGCAACACTCTGTCCGTGGGCTATGTGAGCATCGGAGACGGCAAGACGGTGGTATTCCCTCTGGCTGCCGATGAGGATGTAGAAACCAGAAACTATCCCTTTACCATAAAGATTGAATTTAAAGACCAATCCAACACTTCCCAGTCTATCGAGCAGACCTTATACCTTCCCGTTCAGGGCAGCGGCAGCGCAGCCTCCCTGTCTGGCGTATCCATCACGGATATCCGTGTGCCTCAGCAGGTCCTTGCCGGGGAGGACTTTACCCTGACGTTTAAGGTGGCCAATGGGGGAACGAACGGAACCGGCCAGGTGAAAATCTATACGGAAGCCCAATCTGGTTTGGCCAACCGTACCCAGAATGCCTTTATCAGTCAGAATATTGCGGCGGGAGAAAGTCCCACCTATTCCGTGACCTATTTCACCACGGACAGTGCTGCGGAAACCAACTACACCATCAAGCTCATGGTGGAGCCCCTTTCCGGCCAGGGAGACGGGGTCTCCCAGTACACCGGTGTCTATGTGAAAAACGGGGGAGCCGGCTCCATCAAAACTCCCCAGCTCATGGTGAACAGCTATAGCTTCGGAGGCTCCTTCGTGCAGGCGGGAGACGAGTTCCGGCTGGATCTGGGGCTCCGTAACACAAGCTCCGCACACACTCTCCGCAACGTGAAAATCACCTTGGATTCCGGCGATGGCACCTTCATACCCGTCCAGTCCAGCAACTCCTTTTACATAGATCAGATCGGGAGAAACAGCTCTGCAAATCACACCATATACCTGAGCGTCAAGCCGGATGCGGAGCAAAAGACCACCTCTGTGAACATATCCATGTCCTACGAGGACACGGATGGCAATGCTTTTACTGCCACGGATGTGATTTCCATCCCTGTCATGCAGGATACCAGGCTACTGGTAGATGACATCATCGCCCCGCCGGAGCTTTACGTGGGAATGCAGAGCGGCGTGTCCGTAGATTTTTACAACATGGGAAAAACAAAATTGAACAACCTTCGCATCAATGCGGAGGGGAATTTTGATACCATGGAATCCAACAGCTACTATGTTGGGAATATGGAATCCGGTACCAGCGATTCTTATGATTTCTCATTTATGCCCAGAGAGGTCGGCCTGATGACGGGAAAGGTGATTTTCACATATGAAGACGCTTCCGGCGACCAGCAAATCTATGAAAAAGAGTTTGAATTCCAGATTATGGAGATGCCTGTCTGGAATGAAGAGCCTTTTCCACCGGAAGAAATGCCCGTTGAAGGCGGTGGAATTCCCTGGCTGCCCATCGGTATCGGCGGGGCTGTCGCCCTTGCACTTGCAATCTTCTTAATCCGCAGACACCGGAAAAAGAAGATCCATGAGGAGATGGAAATCAATGAATAGCAAGGACCTCCTTCAGTTGGGGCTGCGGAACCTTCTGCGGCGAAAAACCAGGACCCTCCTTGCCGTTACCGGCGTTGTGGTAGGGACCTGCGCCATTATCGTCATGCTGTCCATCGGCTTCGGCATGTCGGCCAATTTCGAAGAGCAGATTGCAAGCTACGGAAATCTCCATCTTGTAAATGTATACGGGGGAGGCATGTATGGCCCTGTCATGGATACGGGGGATGGAAAGCCTGCACAGCTGGATGACAAGGCGGTAGCCTCCATGGCGAAAATTGCAGGCGTTGAGGCAGTCACCCCCAGAATCGAGGAATACATGACCATCGGCATCGGCAAGTATATCGCCCAGGTGGGAGTGGTGGGCATGCGGCCGGAAGTGATGGAAAAGTTCGGCTATGAACTCCAGGACGGCCGGCTTCTAAGCCCCGGGGACAGCTATGCTCTGGTTTTCGGAAATCAGGTACCCAGCTGGTTTTACAATCCGAAGAAAACCATGTACAGCAGCTGGAACGGCGAAGCCAAAGTGGATGTGATTACCGACAAGATCATCCTCACCGGAGACTACGAATACGGTCAAAAGAAGCGCTATAACACGGATAATATTGATTATAAGGAATACAAAGCCAAAGGAGTGGGGGTACTGGCAAATCCCAACGACGAAACGGCTTATTATGTCTACACGGACCTGGATACCATGAAGGAGATTCAGGCGGATCTGCGGAAGGCCAGAAAGGAGACCGTAACCCAACAGTCATACAATCAGGTCATGGTCTATGTGACGGATATCAACGATGTGCAAGAGGTCAGCGATGCCATCCGGGAAATGGGATTTCAAACCAACAGCTTAAATGACTGGCTGGAAGCCATGCAGGAGCAGTCCCGCATGATTCAGGGGGTATTGGGCGGCATCGGCGCCATTTCACTCTTCGTGGCAGCTCTCGGCATTACCAACACCATGATTATGTCCATTTACGAGCGCACGAAGGAGATCGGTGTCATGAAGGTCATCGGTGCAAACCTGCCCGATATCCGTAGGATGTTCCTTCTGGAAGCAGGCCTCATCGGCTTCCTGGGCGGCCTCCTGGGTGTGGTGTTGAGTTTCCTCATCTCTCTCTTGCTGAACACGGTTCTGGCAGGCATCCTGTCTTCATTTCTCGGCGGCATGATGGGAGAGGGCTCCAATATCTCCATCATCCCCTGGTGGATCGCTGTGGGCGGCCTCCTCTTTGCCACCGTCATCGGCGTCATTTCCGGTTACTCTCCCGCAAGGCGGGCAATGCGGCTTTCCGCATTGGAGAGCTTACGAAACGAGTAAAAGCACAAAAGGCATCCTCACTCACAAGGATGCCTTTTTGTTTCCCGGGTTCATTCGTGGTTTCTATTCCCTCATCTGCTTTTGAATCACTGCCTGAACCTGGTTTAACATCACCGCCATTTCGTTGAAGGTGATGTTTTTCTTTGGCCCGAAGCTTCCGTCCGGGTAGCCATTCATGATGCCAAGAGCGGAAATCTCACTGATGGCAGAAGCCGCATAGGAACTGAAATTCCCACGGTCTGTGAAGTTCTTACCGGCGGCAGGAATCGAAAGGCTGCTACCCAGTTTCTTTTTCAGCCCTCTCATGACCATGGCAGCCATCTGTTCCCGGGTCACGGGATCCGTCGGGCCAAAGCTCTGGGGACTGTAACCGCTGATGATTCCATAGCTGACCGCCGCATTGATCTGGGGAATATACGGATTGCCATGGATCATGTCAGTAAAGTTTGATTGCGCCATTTCGGGTGCTATGCCAAGTGCACCGGACAGGTAAGCAGCACATTCACTGCGACTCACTTTCCCGGACTTAAACATCCCATCTCTTCCCAAATCCATGATTCCCGTGTTCACCATCTGTGTGGATGCGGTTTTGGACCAGGATGGAAGCTTTGACAGGTTGGAGATGCCGGCTGCCTTATTGATCTCATCCGGCAGGGGCATTGTGTCCATCTTGCTGTACTTTTCCATATAGCGGTACAAAAGCTCTTCCGCATCTTTTTCGAGCCATTCTGAGGAAAGATATTCGGGCCGGCTGTCACCGCTGTATTCCTTCCGGTCTTCCTTATATTCGGCGATAATTTCCACACCTTCATAGGGAATGACTACTTTGCAGTCCCATTTGATGTATTTGGTTCCGTCCACGTATTCATTATACATGGGATCGTTGGCGGCAGGGCCTTTCCAGATTGCCGCATCCGCCAGCAGGCCGTCATCTGCCGGATCATCAAAGCTCATTAGAATTGTATTCTGAGGCAGACTGCTAAACAAAGCTTTGAAATCCGCATCTGTCTGCACCGTGGGCAGGACAAGGCTGCCGATCAGACCGGATAACATCCCGTGTGTGGCAGGGGGAGCAATTACGGGCGGGCGGCGCCGATCCCGATCACTGTCATCCGTCGTCTGCTCCTCTCTGTTCTCCCAGAACCATTTTTTCAAAATAGTGTTGTTGAAATAGGAGGTCCCATCGTCTGCCTCGCTGCTGCAGTCGTAAATTTTAACAGCCACTGCTTCTGTGGGAATGGTAACGGACTGTTGAAAAGGCATGCCGGTTTTCGGGTTCTCCAGATGGCACAGAATGGAGTTTTCTGTAAAGCTACCGGTAATATAGGTGGCGTTGCCCGTATATATTTTGTTGCCCCGCTCATTGATCAGGATGAGGGTTTCCAAATCCTTTGCCACATCCACCGGCTTTCCGTTCTCAACGGTTTCCTCCGTGGAAACCGGTGTCCGAAGAGGGCTCAGGCTGAAACGTGCACTGGACTCCACCTGGTTGGAAGGGCCTACAACAAAGCCATCGCAGGTAAGCTTTGCAGAGAATAAGGTCTTGGGAAGCACATTTGTGCCGGTAGACACAAATTCCCCGTACTGGTTCTGTCCGGTTACGGCCTTAGCGTTAATGGTCAACGTGCTGCCGGGAACCTTTGCCGGATCGTATTTCAACTCCACGTTTTTGCCTGTTGCCCAGTCCTTCACTACGACGGTTGGGATATAGGCTTTTAGATAGTCGTTGAAGAAGTCAGCCTCCAGCATTACCGCTTTGTCGAAGGGGAAGGTAGGCGTTACGGCCTCTGTTTCAACAATATTAGTCCCATCTTTCTCCTGCATCCGGACGAGGACCTGATCATCTTTTTTCAGATCTACCCCGGAGGCATGGAAGTTGCCGTCCTGGTCCGTATTTGCAGCATAGGTCTTTTCCGGTACTTCCCCCCGCTTAACCACTATGGTGATATCCTTGCCTGTCTCCGGAAGGTAACCATACGGTCCTCCGTCATAATGCAGTGTCCCCCAGACTTCGTTCCGGTAGGCACAGACTTCCTTGAAGGAAAGAAGATAACCGGCTGTGTTTTTCATCTTTTTCTGCGTTATTGTAGGCTGCCAATTGACGATATATTTGGTCTTTCCGATTAATGAGCCATAAGCCTGGACGATTCCGTAGAGTCTGGCATCGATGTAGCCTCCGTTTATCTGGCTGCTGACCCCCATGCCGCCGTATATTCCGGCTCCGACGAGATCAAATCCGAATATATTGATGCCCAGCTCAGCTCCAACTTTGGCTTTCCCGTCAATAGCCCCCAGCATCATGGCATCCAGGGTGAAACCGTAATCCCCCATTTTAAACAGAGGACCTACCGAAACCGGTATGTAGAATGCGCATTTTCCTTTCAGCCCCACTTTATCCAGGGTCACCCACTCTCTGGCTTCCGCCTGGATAGTCAGTTTGCCGTCAACTCCCACAATCAGGAACAAGCCTCCTCCTACTCTGCCGATTTTCTTGCCCAGATTGATTTCCGCCCCCAGGAGAGGGATGCGGATCTCTTCGGTGATAGTAGTGGCTACCACTGCCTGCAGTTGAAGCTCTTCCGTAACGGTGAGATAAAACTGGTAGCCCCACTTGCCGTAGGAACCGTTAAGATCCATATCTCCGAAAGCCAAATACCCCTTCAGGTTCACGTTATACACAGAGCCGTTTTTCGTGGTGCCTTTCATGGTAATGCCCTTTTCCGGCAGGCGGAGGGCAGCTACCACATTATCCATGTGCTTTGGCGCGAGAGGTTCCATTTCCTTGTTGGTGCCGGTGGACATGGTGTAGGTGGTGCCCGGTTTTACCAGATATTTCTCCAGGCTGTTGCCGTCCACATCCTCGGCATAATAGGCGATGTTGGATTGATTTAAATGGACTGTCTGGTCCGGTATTGTGAGCTCCTTGATTACTTCGGAAAATTGGGGTTTCACCACAGGAAGGTAGCCCTCAAATTCCTCGCCGGCCTGGCCAGGCAGGGAGGGAACCTTGAATGCCAGCCCGTTCTCCTCGTCCACAAAGACGGTTCCCGGCTTGATTACCGGCTTGCCGGTGACCGCCTGCAGCTGGCTTGCCTTGAGGAGACCGCCTTCGTCGATAACCCGGCTGATGCTGAGAAATCCTCCGCTGCCTTCTTTGACCTGCTTCACAGAGCGGATGCTCTGGGTGATTTTAGGGCTTACCTTGACCACATTGTCGGCCAGCTGGTAAGTGACCCCCGTAAACTCGGCGGGAGCCGGCGCTCCGGGCTTCAGATCTACCCGTGGCAAATCCTTGTCGAACTGAAAAATAGATGCATAGAAATCTTCTGTTGTGGCGCTTCCGTTGAACTCCGCAACGGACATCTCGGAGAATTCCGGGTTGGGCCCCCCATTCTCAGCGCCGAAAGAAGGTGTTGGGGAAATAGAAAAGAACATTGTCATTACCAGCAGAAGAGACAAAAGTTTTCCCGGTTTCATGTTCATACCCCCTCGTATGTATCACAGAAGAAGCAAATGTAAATTCCTGGGTCAATACTAGTCAATACTATTGGTTTTCTATATTATATAGCAATAAAAACCTATTATATAGTTCTCTAAAAAAAATAAGGTAGCAGGTGCCCGTGAAAGATTGAATAAAGGATAATACTGGCAGATGTAATGCCCAGCTTTATTTTATTATGATATACTAAATACGGAATGGTCTGAAAACCCAACAGAGGAGGTTGCGTGATGTATCGGTTATTTTGCAGGATGTATCAAAGTGTTTACCGGGTAGTTGCTTATTTCCTACCCTGGAGGCAGCCCCTCCTGTTGGAAGGAGAGAATAGCCTTCTTCAACTTCCCGGGCGGATCAAGAGCATGGGCATCCAAAATCTGTTGCTGATTACCGACAAGGGCATTGTATCTTTCGGACTGATTGACGGATTGCTGAACGGTTTACAGGAGGAGGGCATAGCAGTTGTCGTTTACGATAAAACAGTGCCGAATCCCACCATAGACAACATTGAAGAAGCATTGAAGCTTTACAAAGAGAATGGCTGTACCGGCATCGCAGCCTTTGGCGGAGGATCCTCTATGGACTGCGCAAAAGGTGTGGGGGCCAGAGTGGCAAGGCCGGATAAGGCGATTCCTCAGTTGAAGGGACAGCTGAAGGTACATAAAAAACTCCCTCCTCTCTTTGCGATACCTACCACAGCAGGGACAGGCAGTGAGACCACTCTTGCCGCGGTTGTCACGGACAGCAGAACTCACGAAAAATACGCCATTAACGATACGGCGCTGATTCCCTTGGTCGCTGTTTTGGATCCGATCCTTACCGTAAAACTGCCTCCGGGGATAACAGCCACTACCGGTATGGATGCCCTGACCCATGCGGTGGAAGCATATATCGGCAAAAGCAATACGAAAGCTACGAGAGAGCAGGCCAGGGAAGCGGTAGCCCTCATCTTCCAAAATGTCTACGAGGCCTATTCCAACGGCGGCAATATCGATGCCCGAGCCAGGATGCAAAAGGCCTCTTTTCTCGCAGGGCTTGCCTTTACAAGAGCTTATGTAGGGTATGTACACGCCATTGCCCACACGCTGGGCGGGTTTTATTCCATTGCCCACGGCCTTGCAAACGCGGTGATTCTTCCCTATGTATTGGAATACTTTGGGGAATCGGCAGAGAAGCCGCTGGCGGAGCTGGCGGATGTGGCGGGGATCGGCACACCCGGGGACAGTGTACGACAAAAATCCCGGTTATTTATACAGGCAATCAAGGACATGAACAAGAAGATGGGAATCCCCGAAAAAATCAGCGGAATCAAAGACAGCGACATTGCTCTATTGGCGGGGCGTGCTCTTGCAGAGGGGAATCCTCTTTATCCCGTTCCCAAGATTATAACCAGGACCGAGATGGAAGGGTTATACCGCTTGATAAAGGAGTAGACGCTTTCGGAAAGGAGGATAGGTTATATGAACGGTTATATGGGAAGGATCGGCAGGATTGATCTTTGCAGCGGTGAGGTTACAAATTACCAGATTTCCGAAAAGGATAGAAAGCAGTTCCTTGGCGGAAAGACGCTCGCTGCTAAAATCATTTATGACAGCCTATCGGAGAAAGTGGATGCCTTTTCGGAAGAAAACCTCCTGGTGATCACAACCGGTCCCTTGACCGGCTCTACGGCTCCTTGTTCCTCCCGGTTCAATGTTTCTACCATTTCCCCACTCACCGGCCTTCTGGCTTCCTCCAACTGCGGCGGAAACTTCGGACTTCACTTGCGGAAAGCAGGTTATGATGGATTGATTATTACGGGAAAGAGCTCCGAAAAAGTATATCTGGATATCAGCGAAGAGGAAATTGCCATAAAAAATGCGGACCACTTGTGGGGAAAAAGTACCGGGGAAGCGCAGGTACTTATGGGCCCGAAGAACAAGGGCAAGTTCCTGATCGGTCCCGCAGGCGAGAACCTGGTCCGCTATGCCGCTGTAATCAGTGAGGAAAGAGCAGCAGGGCGGGCAGGCGTGGGAGCCGTCTTCGGGTCAAAGAACCTGAAAGGCCTGATGGCGGGGGGCAGCAGAAGCCTGGAGTTTTATAATAAAGAAAAATTCAAACCCCATAACCAGAAGTGGATTAAAAACCTGAAAGCCCATAGGATCACGGGAGAGCAGCTGCCCAAACTGGGAACCGCAGCTCTGGTGAGCACCATGAATTATCGAAACCTGCTGGCCACAAGAAACTATAAGAGCGGTCGTTTTTCCGGCTTTGAAAAGATCAATGGGGAAACCCTTTATCGGGATTATCTGGTAAAGAACAAAGGCTGTGTCACCTGCCCCATTCAATGCGGCCGGGTGGTGAAAGCTTTTGGAAAAGAGGTCAAAGGTCCCGAGGTAGAAACCCTTTCGCTGCTTGGCAGCAACCTGCTCAACGATGATTTACAGAGCATCCTGAATCTCAATCATCTTTGCGACGAGTATGGAATGGACACCATTACCTTCGGCAGTACCCTGGGTTTCGCTATGGAGCTGGCGGAAAACGGGTTGTGGGAAAACGGTCTTCAATTCGGAGATAACAGCCGGTTGGAGGAACTGGTCAGGCTGACAGCCACAAGGCAAGGCATTGGAGATGACCTGGCAGAAGGAACGAAACGCTTGGCGGAAAAGTACGGTGGAAGTGACTACGCGATAAACGTAAAAGGGTTGGAACTGGCTGCATATGAGCCAAGAGCGGCGCAAGGCATGGGACTTGGCTATGCTACGGCAAACCGGGGCGGCTGCCACTTAAACGGAGGCTATCTCGTGATTTTGGAAGGGCTCGGTTTGGATGTGGATGGGATGACGACCAAAGGCAAGGCGGGCTTCGTCATCTTTTTCCAGGACCTGATGGAAGCAGTGTCTGCCGGGGGCAGCTGCTTATTCAGTACCTATGCAATACTGCCCGGTCTCTTCCTGACAAATCCAAACAGCTGGCCGGTGCGGCTGATCTCGCATATGATACCCTCTTTTGGCGGACTGGTAGGTTTCCTGCATAACCATCCTGGGAGTATGCACTTTAACCTTGGGAGTATGCTGCCCTACCCTGTCTCCATCAATCTGGTGACGGGATTTGATCTAACCATCGGAGACTTTATTAAAACCGGCGAGAGAGGCTACAATCTGGAGCGCCTGATTAATATCCGCCAAGGGCTGACATCTTTGGATGATCGGTTGCCTTATCGGCTCACCGATGAGGCACAGCGACCTGATGTTCCTGGAAGCAAGGTTAAGCTGTCGGAGATGTTGGGAGAGTATTACAAAATTCGGGGATGGAATGAAAAAGGTGTGCCCACGAAACAGAGATTGAAGCGTCTGGGATTGGAGGGCTGAGGGCTGTGGTTACGGTGAAATTGTTTGGACTTATGAGCCTGGAAGCGAAGCAGATGAAAATGGAACTTGCTTCAGGAACCATCCGAGAGGTTTTCTGCGCCATAGCAAGGGAATATCCATCGTTAAACGTAAAAAAGCTGGAACAAGCTATGCTTTTTGTCAACGGAAACCCGATTCAGGGAAGAAGGCGCCTTTCTATAAAGCTTACCGATGGGGATGAATTGGCTCTGATCAGCCCTTCCAGCGGAGGCTGAGAAATAGCTTGACAGCATCGGTGCAACACAGTATAATTTCTAGTGCATTATGTGCAAAATCCATTAGCCCCGGATTAACACGTACATTATGAAAAATAGGCCAGGGTGGGGTGAAACGCTCGGGCAGGAGGAAGTATACAATGAAATCATTTGTAGCAAAGCCTCATGAAGTGGAAAGAAAATGGTATGTCATCGATGCAGAGGGCAAGACCCTTGGCAGACTGGCAACGGAAGCCGCTTCGATTCTGAGAGGCAAAAAGAAACCAATATTCACACCACATGTGGATACGGGCGACTATGTGATCGTGATCAATGCTGAGAAGATCCATGTTACCGGCAACAAGAGAAAAGAAAAAGTTTACAAACATCATACCGGTTATCCGGGCGGCCTCAGGGAAACCACCTTTGAAAAGCTCCAGGCGAAGAAGCCCGAGGAAATCATCCGCCATGCCATCAAGGGCATGCTGCCGGACGGCAAACTGGGCAGACAGGTATTCAAGAAGCTGAAGGTTTATGCAGGACCTGCACACAAACATGAGGCTCAGAAGCCTGAAGTTTGGGAATTTTAGGGAGGGGAGGAATCGTAGATGGCAAAGATGCAATATTATGGAACAGGTAGAAGAAAGTCGTCTGTGGCCCGTGTAAGATTGATCCCCGGGAAAGGCGAAGTCACAGTAAACAAGAAGCCTCTAGACGAATATTTCGGTATGGAGATTCTGAAGAGAGAGGTCAAAAGACCTTTTGAAGTTGCCGGAGCCGAAGGCAAGTTCGATGTGATTGCGACAGTCAGAGGCGGAGGTACCACCGGACAGGCCGGTGCCCTGCGTCACGGCATATCCAGAGCACTGTGCACAGCGGACGGTGAATACCGGCCGGCCCTCAAGAGCGCAGGCTTCCTGACCAGAGACCCGAGAATGAAGGAAAGAAAGAAATACGGACTCAAGAAAGCCCGTAGAGCATCCCAGTTCTCCAAGCGGTAATCGCACGAAAAGCGACAGCATAAGCTGTCGCTTTTTTTACCCAGCCACGGGGACAGACCCTTTGACCGGTTTTCCGGTCAAAGGGTCTGTCCCCGTGGCTGCTTTTTTAGATCGGGATTAGTAAACTCTGCTTTTTAAGGGACTGCAACCGGGACAGGAACTTTTGGCTTTTGGCGGAACCACCTGAGCGGTGGTGAAATCCATCCCTGTGTTACCGTTTTCATTCCCGCAGTCCGTACAGAGGTTCTCTGAGGATGCAGTACCGCATTGGACAAAAGGATCCCCAACAACGGAGTTCGCCCCGAACTCGATGGGAATCGACATGCAAAGATCTTGGGTTATGGTGAACACACAGGACCCGTTTTGCACACCGGGGCAAGCGGGAGGACCAGGGGTTATAGTTGGTGGTCCGCAGCAGACGGTGGCAGAGGTTCCCGGCAGAACAAACGGAGTGACAGTCACCGGCACGCAGACGCTGAACGCTTGATATGCAGTGGTTTCACAGGTCTGTACTGCGCTGCATACGGGGCCGCAGATGCTCAATTGGTTCGCGGTGACGCCGCCTCCGAAAAGGCATACTACATTGGGCCCGATGGCATATACGGAAGCAAGTTCAAAGCAAATACTCATCACCCCGTCTACCTTATCCAGGCCAAAATCGAATTTTAACCCGGGGCAGCCCGTGGGAGGATCTGGATCATCAGGCGGCCGAAGTTCAACATTTCCGCCGGAACCGAAGTCAATTTCCTCCTCGACTCCATCGCGAATGACGCGGATATTTAAGATATCTTCTGCCGGAATATCCGGGCAAATTCCAAAAACCAAATGGCTAAGATCCGCATATAGAGGCAGTTCCAGCCCGACTTCGGTAATGTTGTAGCAAAAGCGCTGGTTATCGCCGGGGGCAGGGGTGAGATCCGAATCCTCCAAGTCTAGCTCTATGAGAAAAGGCAATACTCGATCACCGATTATCGTTGAATAATCGATTTCCGTAGCGCATGCTTGTTGAGCAATATCGATTGACACTTCGCACCTCCTACTCTACTTCGCCGCAGCCTGTGCAAATATCCTCCTCGGATACAGTGCCGCAAATAACGGATGGTGTTCCGGGAAGCGTGGTAGCCCCGAATTCTACCGGTACCGCCGTGCACAGATTTTGGGTGATGGTAAAGGTACAGCTACCGTTCGGAGTGCCGGGGCAGGTTGGTGCACCTTGGGTGACGGTGGGGGGACCGCAGCAAACCGTTGTCGTTGTACCGGGAATCGCAAAGGGAGTTACGGTGACTGGAACACAGACAGAAGCGGTCTGATAACCGGTGGCGGGACAGGTAACAACCTGCTGTGGCCCTATTTTCAAAGTTGACATAATTCAACCTCCATTTCCATATTTCTATAATTCAATTTATGAGAGGATCATTCTTCTTGTGACAGAAACCTGACAAGGGGTCTGACCCCGTCCACTATTAGATGGAAGCATTGACAGTGGGATCCCTAAATCATATTATATTGAAGTAGAATAATAAATACCGCCAAAGGATTGGAGGACAAGATACTTAAAAAAGACCAATATGCCATGGATAAAGAGGCTTGGTGCAATCTGAACAGACCGGGAATATCCGCATCAAAAGCAGATGTTGTAGTGTTTGGGATTCCGTTTGATAAGGGAGTAAGCTATCGATCCGGTGTAGCAGATGGCCCGGGTGTCCTGCAGCAAAACACCTTCACCTCTACCCCCTATACAGAACAATTCAAGAACTTCTCTTCATTAATCGTACACGATGCAGGGGACTTTATTGATGGAAGCAGAGATCATATTGTTGAGGAAGTCACAGAATTTGTTTCCCGGCTTGCCAAGCAAGAGATTTTCTTTACCGCTGTAGGCGGCGATCATTCCGTGACGATACCAATTGAAGCAGGGATTGACAAAGCGCTGGGGGGCATCAGACTCTCTCTTTCCCTTGATATTTGCTTATTTAACTTGCACTAATGCGCCATTTGGCTTTGGGAGGGCGCTATTGTCGATTCTGTTTATCCTGCAATAATATGCAAAAAAATGCTTGGCAATATCTTGATCCGAAGTTCCCTTTTTAATTGTAACCATATCCCTCAATATCTGAGCCATAAAGATATTATCAAAATAACGGTATATTCCTGTATTCCATGTCATGCTTTGAGGGCTCTTTTCATTCACGCAATAATTCCAAAAGAGCATCTTATCGGATTCATCCTCTGCAAGGCGGATCCGGTGTTCTTCGTGAGCGTGTATGATACCATCCTCACACAGTTTGCCGACAAATCCGGCATCTACCATAAAAGCACCCAAAATGCGCCTTTGCTGCTCCGGTTCTTCGGGGCTCCTTGCTGTTAACAGGCACACGCTGTTCAGATTCAGACGGGCGGGCCGGTTTATCCTGCCCTGCTTTTCACTGCTCTTAACGAACCCCGTGAATAAGCTCCATTTTTCAAAAATCGTTTCCTGATCTTCGTCACAGCACCAAAACACGGCCTGTGAACTGGGATGTATCTTCAAATTTTTGATCAGGTTCTCCATTTGTATCCGAGTTTGCTGTTCTTTGATTTTGGCGGTTCTTTCTTCCTCCTCTCTCATTTCCTTGGCTTTTAGTTTAATCTGTTGCTTCTCTTTCATTTGCTTTACTGAGCTTGCAGTGTTTGGATCAGTCAGAATCAAATATGTTCCGAATGCATCGGGGTATACAAACTTCTTGTTCCCAATGGGAAACTGTATTTCTACAAAAGAATCGGATAGATTAACCACACTTCCCCGACCGTAGGTTTTGTGACTCACTTGTTTATTTAGGAGATTCATTTTTCGCCTCTTTCACTACTCGCCTGCCAAAATAAGATTTATTTCAGGCTCTATAAAGATTCCGGAGAGTATTACTCGCTGAAACCGACTGTTACATTCAATTTGTTTCCATAGATATAAACCGCTCCCCTTTTTTCACAATATGTGGATGTAAAGAGCTCTGAACGCGGTTGTTATGTTATTATAGCATAATGGTTGGGGAAAAGGCAAATAAGATATTGACTAACATATAAGAGTAGTATAAAATAAAATTTTATTATCTACACATAACATCTCCGGTAGAGGTGGAATATGGGTCGTAATGGTGCTCACGCGAGAATAGAAATCCTCCCGAAAACGTGCGGCCGGAATTTCTTCTGCCAGACTTTAGTTGGTAGCCGAAACAAAACGAAAGTTCACATCGATTTCTTCAATGTTGCCCATTCGGGAAATATGCCTTATTGCTAAAAAATCGATACGGAATGTCTGGAATCTCAATATATTACAGATACCAAGCCATGGGAGCAGATCTTTGTCGGATTTTCCGGACAAGGGATTTGCCCCCATGGCTCCTTCAGGTTCGCTGTAAATGAGATTCACCGGTTATGCGGACGAGAGTAATAGAATCCGATTGCATTTCCGGATGTTCAATAGTAAAATGCTTTAATATGGCAATTCGGGGAGGCAGACGGGTCAGATCTTTTACTACGACTAGGACCAAAGGATAAGTAGAAATGGGAAATATGAAAAGAGAAATCAAAACAGTCAGCATCATAGGACTTGGAGCGTTAGGTATCCTCTTTGGGCATCACCTCTCCCAAAGGATGCCAAAAGGAGCACTGCGTATCGTTGCAGATGAGAGCAGAATAGAAAAATATCGTCGGGAGCCGGTGTATTGCAATGGACAAAGATGTGACTTTCATTTTGTGCGTCCGGAGGAACAAACCGGACCTGCGGATCTGGTCATATTTACCGTAAAATTCAACGGCTTGGAGCAAGCAGTTGGGGATATAAAAAATCAGATTGGTGAACATACCATTCTGATCTCCGCTTTGAACGGAATCAGCAGTGAAGAGGTCATCAGCAGGGCTTACGGTTGGGAGAATCTCCTTTACTGTGTGGCCCAAGGCATGGACGGAATCCGAAGCGGCAATCGTTTAAGGTATGAGCATATGGGGATGTTGTGCTTTGGGGACAGACAACCGGGGATGATTTCACATCAGGTAAGGATGGTAGAAGAGTTCTTTCGGAAGACCGGTTTCCCTCATGAGGTGGAAACGGATATGCAAAAGAGGATTTGGGGCAAATTTATGCTTAACGTAGGAGTCAACCAAACCGTCAGTATCTACCGTGGCACATATGGAGATGTACAGTCGGAGGGAGAAGCCCGAAGGATCATGATTGCAGCCATGCGCGAAGTTATGGCTATTTCAGAGAGGGAGGGAGTCCCTCAAACAGAGGGAGATCTGACCTATTGGCTGAAAGTGATTAACGGTCTGCACCCGGGTGGAAAACCTTCTATGGCTCAGGATGTTGAGGCAAAGCGTCCAACGGAAGTGGATCTCTTTTCCGGAACAGTGATTCGTCTTGGAGAAAAGCATCAAATCTCCGCACCGGTGAATCAGCTCCTCTATGAGCGCATCAAAGCTATGGAAAGTCAGTTTTAGTGATCGGGGTTTCTCTCCGGGACCTGTCTTTGCGGCTCCTTTTGTGAGAAGGGATTCAGCGAACAAGTTTCCGATTTCGGGCAGCCTGCGCACCCACTGCAGCCACCGCAGGAGCTCACATGGTTTTTCTTATTGCGGGCTATTTTACCGATAGCCAACCCTACGGATACCAAAACCAGCGTTCCGGCAACAATGTTTGCCAGATTCCCGGCCATATAGTCGAGCATTTTCTTTTATTCCTCCTTATAATCCGGAATCCCCGGGTTTCAAGCACAGTTAGTTAGCGACAGCTAACTAACTTAACAATAACACGCCTTCGTTTCTGTGTCAATCGTTTAATAATCAAAAAGAATCGCCCTTTTGATTTCCGTCCCTATTAAAATATATCGAAAAACAATAAAATATTGTTGACAATCAATATGTGGCTTACTATAATAAGAGCGACAGAGAGGTACAACAACAGATGGATGCAGAAAGGAAGTTCAATTATGTGGAATCCGAGCAGGTCAGTTATTTTGTCATCTGTATGCACGAAACTGGTTTTTTTTCTGGTAATCGGTTTTGCTATCCTTGCTCCCAACCTGGTGGATTACTACCTGGGATACACGGCAATCAAGAACCCGGAAACCGCCACAGCATTCCTCATAACCGTATATGCCTGTTGCGTACCGGCATTGATGGCACTGTATTGTCTGGACCGGTTACTGGCAAATATCAGGAAGAAAGAGGTTTTCATCGAGAAAAATGTGAAATATCTTCGGTGGATTTCCTGGTGCTGTTTTGCCGTTTCCCTACTGATAATGATAGGTGCGTTCAGTACCTTCCTGCTCTTCACCGTAGCCATAGCGGCAGCTTTTATCGGTCTGATCCTCAGGGTTGTAAAAAATGTGATAGAACAGGCTATGATTCTAAAAAACGAAAACGACCTCACCATATAGACAGGAGAGATGGGAAATGGCAATTGTAGTGAACCTTGACGTAATCATGGCCAAACGGAAAAAATCTGCCGGCGAACTTGCGGATGAGATCGGCATCACACCTGCCAACCTCTCCATTTTGAAAAACAACAAGGCAAAAGCGGTGCGGTTTTCCACATTGGAAGAACTCTGTAAGGCTTTGAACTGCCAGCCGGGGGATATTCTGGAGTATGTACGAGAAGATTAATTCATGTTAGGGCAATCAGGGGGGATATAAAATGCAGGGGGAGTATTGGGAACAAAGGGTAACGGCAACGGAACCGGTTGTATTTGACAAGACCGACATAGGCTTTGCAATTGCAATGATAGTATGCGGATTCCTCTATTGGAATCTCATCCGCTTTGAGAGCTTCGGCGCAGGGGTCAGCATATTCGCTGCCTTGCTGTTCATCGCCGTAAGCGTTTATCTGAAGAAGAACGGCATTCGACAGACGAGAGAAAGTACATTATACCTGATAGTTGCAGTTTTGTCTGCGTGCAGCTTCCTCTTGTTTGACAACGTGGAAATAAAAGCTCTGAATTTCCTGTTTCTATCCCTGGTCACAGTCTACTGGATTGCCGTGACCACCGGAAGGAGACTGGAAGACAAGATATCGTTCAATATCATCGGGGATGGGATTAATCAATTATTGCTGGTTCCTTTCAATAATTTTAACTGCGGGTTTTTAGGGTTGAAGAAGAAGTCCGGGGGCGGGAAGCGCAGTCGTGGCTTCGTGCATGGGCTGCTGGGAATTGTCATATTCCTACCCGTTCTTATACTGGTGATATCTCTTTTGGTGAATGCGGATGCTGCATTTGAGAGCCTGGTCAACAGCATTCAAATCTCTCTTTCCGATGAACTTATAGACTATATCATGCAAATAATCCTGGGCATCCCCGTGGCATGCTACCTCTTTGGATTGGTTTATGGGAATTTGCGGAACAGGCATACAGACCATATTTCCCTAACATCCATAGAAAAGGGGAAAACGGCTCTTGGATTCGTACCGGGTATAGGCGTATACTCGGCGCTGACCCTGCTAAATGTTGTTTACCTGGTATTCTTTCTGTCCCAGACCACCTATCTTTTTTCAGCTTTCGGAGATCAACTTCCCGAAACTATGACCTATGCAGAGTATGCCAGGAGAGGTTTCTTTGAATTATGCGCCGTAGCAGGCATCAATTTGTGCGTGATTGGGGCAGCTCATTTGCTGACGAGCAGACGTGACCAAAGCATCAAAGCAGAAAGCAACGGAGTGGAGAGGAGTGGGCCACCGAAACCATTAAAAGCGGAGACAATCGCCTTATGCATTTTTACCCTAATGCTCATAGCCACAGGCTTGAGCAAAATGGCCCTCTATATCAACTATTACGGCCTGACCCAACTGCGGGTCTATACCACCTGGTTTATGTCGGTGTTGCTTATTGTCTTCATCATTGTTGGTCTGCGACAGTTTAAGGGATTCAACGGGACCAGGATCGCCGCAGTCAGCTTTATCGTCTGCTTTCTGATCCTTTGCTACGCAAATGTAGACGGGATCATAGCGAAATACAATATTGATCGCTATTTGGACGGAAGCCTGGCAAATCTGGATGTAATGGCTTTAGCCCAACTGTCGGATGGCGCGGTTCCTCATATGTATAAACTTTATAGCGAAACGGAAGACCTTGAGATGAAAAGGAGTCTTAAAGGGATTATCCTGGGAGAACCCGAGGGAGAGATCTACGAAATACAGAGAGAAGACAATTTCCGGGACTTCAATGTTCAAACCTACAAGACAAATCAGATCCGGGAGAGGCTTAAAGGGCACCCGTCCCCCTGACACACCAATAACCCCGTCCCCCTGACATGCCAAGACCCACAATATATTAGATTTTTAACTGAGGTGCCCTGTTTTTTGTTCGGATTTGCGTCCAAATTCAGGATAAATAACCAACTATAATATAGCCTGTCGCGGCCAATGCTGCCGTTCCAAGAACATAAGGAGCAGCCACTTTTACCTGTCGTATGTTCGCGACTCCCGTACCTGCAGCGGTCATAAATACGATGTCGGAGTAAAAGCAAAGAATTCCGCCGAACGTTACGCCGGACATGATGGCGGCGATAACAATGGAAGGGTTTAAGCCCGTTGAAGCTGCAAGGGGGATAAATATAGGTATTGTTATCACTTGTACGACCCAATATCCGGCAGTAGCAAATGTAGTGAATGCGACTATGAGAAAAACTGCCAGGGGCAGAAGATGAACGGGAACGGACTCTCCAATACCACGAATGAAAAAATCCGAAAAGCCTATGATTTGATTTGCGGAATTCAATATAAAAGCAAAGAATACGATAAGAGCAATATTGCACATTGACTTTGCACCTTCAAAGCAATTGGTAGCAAGCTCCGTCGGCGTCATAATTTTTTGAGCCATATAAAGAATCGCTTGTACAAAGATTGCAGCAAGCAGGCCATGTACCAAATCGTTATCAAATAGCATTGTCACAAGAACCAGTACGATAACAGGAATCACGAAATTCAAGGAAGAGCTTGCCTTTTTGTCAATCGGTACGTCTAAGTCGATGATGGAGACTCCTGCCTTTTCCTTCACGAGAACATCACCGCCTTGTTGCACCCTCTCATAGGATTTTTTCAGAAGACCGATCTTAGGAATAATACCGCAAGCAACCAGGAGGCATACGATGATGGTGAAAATCGGGAGATACATAAAGGGAATTGCCATTAAATAGTGGGAAAATCCAAGTCCTTGTTCTGAAATCAACCCTACTGTAAAGGCAGTCCAACTGGAGAAGGGGACCAAAACGCATATGCTCGGTGACATAGAACCAACTTGATAAGCAAGATGTTCTCGTGGGATATTGCTTTGATCCGTTATTTCTTTCATTCCGAAAGATACGGCAAGGGTACCGATATAGTCGTCGATAAACATGAAAAAGGACATGATCCATGCGATGAACAGCGGCTTTTTGGGACCTCCCGCGAATTTTGACAAGATCTGCCCGAAGCCTGACAAGGCACCCGATTTTTGAAAAAGCCGAATCAAGGCACCAAAGGCCATTAGGATAATTAACACAAATTGATAGGATGGGTTTGAAAGAACCCCATACATCATTTCTATGTATCCGGAAAAAAAGTTTGACTTATGAACAAAGATCGCACCCAAAAAGGACGCAAGAATCATCATTTCGGCAATTTTTTTCGTTAAGAGTGCGCCAACAACCAAAACAGCTATAGGAATGCAGGAGATTATACCATAGTCCATCTGCTTGCTCCTCTTG
>CAYOYO010000026.1:0-3388 GCA_964408195.1 uncultured Oscillospiraceae bacterium
AGCTGTCCTTAGTACGAGAGGACCGGGATGGACATACCTCTGGTGCACCAGTTGTTCTGCCAAGGGCATAGCTGGGTAGCTACGTATGGACGGGATAAGCGCTGAAAGCATCTAAGTGCGAAGCCCCCCACAAGAAGAGATTTCCTTCAGTTTACTGATAAGACCCGTGGGAGACTACCACGTTGATAGGTCGGAGGTGTAAGTACAGTAATGTATTCAGCTGACCGATACTAATAGGTCGAACGCTTGACCAATGGTTTAAGGTAAATCTACATTGTTTAGTTTTGAGGGTGCGCCCTCATGTAATGCGCAGGAATGCGCAAGCATCCAGTGACGATAGCGAGGAGGCTACACCTGTTCCCATCTCGAACACAGTAGTTAAGCTCCTTTGCGCCGACGGTACTCGGTGGGCAACTGCCCGGGAGAATAGGACGTTGCTGGTTTGAAAAACACGCTTTTCGGAGCGTGTTTTTCATATGCGTGCGCCTCTCCCTATTGGATTATTCAGCCTTATGACTCTGCACCGAAGCTATTCGGTGTGCAACAGTGCCGGAGAACAGGATCTTGTTGGTGTTGATTTGTTGAATATGAACATGAATAAAACCATGAAGGAAGGAATAGCTTACAGTAAGGGGGGATTGCTGCATGAGCATGAAGGAGGAAATAGAAATAAAAGAAGAAAAGACCGGTGAGATACCACTTTTAGAAATAAGAATTATAGAAGATGCAGAGAATATACAGCACGAAACGAGTGAGGCAAACAGATCCTTTAAAAAAACTACTTATTGGAATCTGCAAAAGTCTGCTTGGGATGAACAAAATACTGAACAGTTATTCAAGATGAATGAACATCTTGAAAAAATCGAGGAGCAACTGATAAAAATGGAAGGGCATTTAGATAGAATAACGCTACAATTAATAAAATCCGAATCATCAAGATAAAACAGTCCGGCTAGAAAAATCAGCCTATCTCGATGGATAGGCTGATAAACTATAAGGAGCAAGAATTCTTCGTACAAGAAGTACTCCTAAAATCCTATATCAGTTATGCTGGTACGATTGTTCCGGGACAGGGTCCGCTGTTGGCACAAGCCGTAATTCCATGCCCTTGGGCAAATGCCTGGGATACTGTTACATTTTCAGCCTCACCGGTTGTAGCATAAGGTTTGAGAGCAGATACCAGGAGATTTTCATGCTTCCACAACTTATCGACAACCCTGTAAAGGATTTCTAATATACAATCATTGCCCGCAGTCACAACTCTAACCGTATCAATAATGATGACCTTGCATGAACCATCGATTACCGAAAGCTCATTTCTGAACTGGTTGAGCCCGGCAGTACTGTTAGGATAGAAAACTCCGGTGGGAAATCTGGCAAATTCATACCAGAAACACTCAAAGGTATCCCTGGGGGTTACTACTGCAAGGGTATTTGAACTTCCATAACGCAGCACTACTTCAAATTCCAACTCATTAATGATTCGATCGCAGCCGGTGGCGGGGCTTAGCCGCTCTTCGGCGCATAGAACACGCCAACTTTGGACAGTTGGTGCTCCATCAGGTAAGAATCCACCGCGGCAGCCGGCAGTGCCATTAGGGTTGCAAGGGATGCACTGCCTCAGTGTTCTACTCTCTACGCATATATCTCGAACGTCTTCTACACAAATATCGTGACAGACGCATGCCGCACTCTCTATTTGATACCCAAAAGCGGTTCTAAGTCCATTATTTGTAAACAGACTACAGCATTCGCCGCAATTTGGTTCTAATCCGGTTGAGCAAGTTGCCATTAAATTCAATCCTTCCGTAATTTGATTATTATCTCTTTCAACGATTCTGTCTGAAATATCAACATTTTGTATAATCTGAGAATTACTGATATTCTCAGGCGACATATCTTCATTTGCTTCTTCTAAGTCCCCATCATCAATATCGATATCGTCCGAATTTTCCGGACTGGAGTATTCATCGGATGCAACCCTATTACAAGGGAAAAAAGATTGATCATACATTTTCAATATGAATCCCTCCTTTACTTCATAATATGCAAAATGAGGAAAGATGCTAAAAATAAATACCTGAGTAAATGGGCGTGACTGTGCTAAGAATTTGGCATAGTCGGTTGAGATATCGATTATCCGTTTATCAAGGGTTATTATCAGTCAAATACCCGGATGATCTTGGCCCTTGCCTGTGGCGGATAGATCATAATAATGTATTCATCTACAAATATTACCTCAACGGATAATCCCCTTTTACGATCGCACGCCATTTAATCTGACGCAATGCAACAAGACAATGTTTCCTTGAACGTAAACTATTTGGATGACCATCATACCTACTTTTGCCTCTTGGTAGGTAAGAACCAAAGAGTGAAGGGGGAAGCCGGGGACAGTCCCCGTCTTCCTATCAGTTGACAAAAGTATATCAATAGTGTAAAATTACACTATCTCAAAACAGGGAACGATGAACCACTTTATTGCTAATGGAGGCGGACTTTGAAAAGTGAAATAAAACTGTATAACATGATATTTCCATTGTGGGCAGTCTATCTATTTCCGTTCTTTTGGATCGTGATATTGCCTGTAAATTTCATCATTGACAGCATTGTCTTTCTTATTGCTATGGCAACACTTCACGTCACAGAGAAGAAGGCGAAATATCGAAAATGTATTTTGAGGATATGGGGATATGGATTTCTTGCCGACATTATCGGCGCCGGAGTTTTATTTTTAATGTTGGCTTTTGGCTATGTTGGGAACGATATCGTGTACAACCCTTTAAGCAGCCCCTTGGCCTTTCTATTCACATCTGTCGGTGTGGTGCTGGCAGGTGTTTGCATTTATCTCTTTAACAGTAAGAAAGTTCTGCCCCTGATCGATTTAGACAGCAAAGATGCGAATCGAATTGCTCTGATCATTGCTATTTTTACGACTCCTTATACAATGTATATTCCCACGCCATTCTAATGAGATCAGACGAACGAACCAAACGGAACGTGAGACAGCACAGGCAGCATGGAGGGAGGCACTATGACAAAAGATTCTTTTATACACATCATGGATAGCAAACTGAAGCTGGTACGCACAGAATACAAGCTGACGCAGGATCGCATGGCATCTGCTCTCGGCATTTCTAAAAAAACTCTTGTTGAAATTGAAAAGGGTAGACGAAGTTTAGGCTGGACCGGTGCAGTGGCACTGTCCGGCATTTTCTCCGACAGCGAGATACTGCAGGACCATTTCGGGGGTGAACAGTCGGATATCATAATTGCCTTGGCTTTTGAAGACCGCCCAGGGCATTTCCCCGGAACCTTAGGCGGAAAAGTATGGTGGGAGACGATCCGGCAGGATAAAGGTTATAAAATCCAGCAGAACATCATCTCA
>CAYOYO010000026.1:3398-18821 GCA_964408195.1 uncultured Oscillospiraceae bacterium
TAACCACAGCTAAATTGATTTCAGGGAAAAGATATAGAGTATTGAATCAAGAAAATCGCAGAGTAAAAGCTTCTTTCCATCTCGAGGATTTACAGCAACTTTTTGAAGAACTGCTAATACTTGATGCGAAAAGTTGAGCCGATCAGGTAACTTTGAGTGAATTTGACAATGCAGAGCACTTTGATTATGCGTAATAAATTATTAAGGAAGACAACCATCTTTTGTTAAGAATTATAAGATATCCTCTTAGTTGAACCGGATGAGTGATACCGGTAACAATCAAAAGGGGGATTTATGAATAAAGGAGAAAATCACAATGAATATCCTGGCTTGTGACGACGACAGAGAAATCGTAGGGGCGATCGAAATCTATCTGAAGAACGAGGGATACTATGTGTTCAAGGCTTACGACGGTATCGAAGCTTTGGATATCTTACGAAAGGAAGAGATCCATCTCATATTGATGGACATCATGATGCCCCGGCTGGACGGCATGAGGACGACTATGAAGATCCGGGAAGAGAAGAACATTCCTATCATCATGCTGTCGGCCAAATCTGAGGATTACGACAAGATCACGGGACTCAATGCAGGCGCGGATGATTATATCACGAAGCCCTTCAATCCTCTGGAACTCGTCGCTAGGGTAAAATCTCAGCTGAGACGGTATGTGGATCTGGGCAGTTTCGAGAAAAAAGCAGGGATTTACAAATCAGGGGGATTGGTGGTGGACGAGGATGCCAAAGCGGTCTATTTAGACGGCGAACAGGTGCCCGTCACTCCCATCGAGTACGGAATATTAAAGCTATTGACCAAGAATGCAGGAAAAGTGTTTTCCATGGAGCAGATCTACGAAGCCGTGTGGGAAGAGGTTGCTTATAATCCGGAAAATACGGTGGCTGTACATGTGAGGCGAATTCGGGAGAAAATCGAGATAAACCCGAAGGAGCCCAGATATTTGAAGGTGGTGTGGGGAATTGGATACAAAATCGAAAAAATTTAATCAGCGTAGAGCTTGGTGCATTTTTGCCTTCATCCTCTGCGTGGTGTTTTTTGTAGGAACGCTTACTACAGGGGCGATGGGATTAAAGTCAGCTTCTACTCTGAATGGGAACGGCGTAGAAGTGGATGAAGTATTGTTCTATCCAAGCTATGTGGAGAGCGTTGCCTTGCAGCAGGAATTCCAGCAGAAGGCCTATGAACTGCTGTATTTGATTCGGGAGCTGAAGAGCGAGGATTACATAAAGAGCGGGCAGACACTGAGAGACAGCCGGGTAGAATCTGAGGCGGAATCTCTTTTCTATGATATTTTATATAACAGCGGCTATGATGGTATGAACGATGATTTTTTTCAAAAGTATGGGGACACCTATGCCGACCCTTCTGTCAGAGAACGCTTTAAGGCAGATTATGGGGATGAAATCGGGCAGATTAAGGAAAATTTGATCATGGATGATCTCCGGGAATTTGAAAGGGCAAAGCAAAAGCTGGACGAAATAGAGGGATTCCAATATTATGCGACAGATGGGACCTACCGGGTGACGAACCTTCCGGCACTCGCATCCGATGCTCCCTTTGAAAGCCGGGACTTTACCCGCATGGCAGGCAAGGGGGAATACTTACTCTACGAAAACGGAAAGATGGTCAAGACATCGCCCAGTTCAGAGTCGATCAATCTCAACATGCGAGAGAATGACCGCTATCTGGAAGAGCACCTCTACAATCAATACGATCCGAATCTCAAAGTGTACTTTGCCTTTAAGGAAAGCTACCTATCCGCCAAAGAAGTGGTGTTTCAGGAAAGCAAAGCGGAGATACTCAAATGGATACCCATTGTAGTCGGCTGTGCACTGATTGCCATTGCTGCTCTTATTTGCGCAATTGTGCTGACAGGTAGGAGGGATGGGGAGGGCAACCGGCCGGGCTACCGAATAGACAGGGTATTTACGGAATTGCAGCTTTTCGTCATCGCCGGATGTTTCTTCGGGGGCGGAGTGCTCTTTATACATATCCTCTTTCAGAGCTTGCAATACAGCCCCTATCACCTTGGTGAGATAACGACGATGAGCTCTGCCATGTTGATTCAAATGGGAGTGGCGGTATTGGTTGGCCTGGTTTCCGCTTCTGTAGGCCTGTTCTTCATCCTCTCCTGCGTAAGGAACATAAAGGCAGAGCGGTTCTTTAAGAACTCTCTGATCTTCCGGATTCTTGCAGGAGTGATCCGTGGCATTGCTTCGGTCTATCATGGAGGCAGCATCATGCGAAAAGTGGTTCTCATCACCCTGGGTGTCTGCCTCCTTTCCGCTACGGTTGTGCTGGCACCCGTGGTCGGTGTACTGATTCTCATCCTTGCACCCAAATGGGTAAGGAGGTATGAAGAGATCCGAAAAGGTGTGTCTGAGGTGCGCAACGGAAATTTGACCTACAAGATCCCCATATCCGGAGAGGGAGAACTGGACCGTTTGGCCGCAGAAATCAATGAAATATCCGCAGCATCCAACATCGCCATACAGAATGAACTAAAGAATCAAAGGCTGAAGACGGATCTAATATCCAATGTATCTCATGATCTGAAGACTCCTCTGACTTCTATCATAACCTATATCGATCTTCTCAAGACGGAGGGGCTGGACAGTGAAAATGCACCCAAATACCTGGATGTGCTGGACCAGAAGAGCATGCGGCTGCAGAAGCTGACGGAGGACCTCTTCGACGCGGCAAAAGCCTCCAGCGGAGCCATCCCGGTGCGGCTAGAGACTGTAGATATGCTCTCCCTTATCAACCAAGGTCTGGGTGAAATGGCAGCGGGAATTGAAGCTTCCGCTCTGGACTTCATCGTAAATGCAAAAGGGGAGCGATACTATGTGAAGGCAGACGGTCAGCTGCTCTGGAGGGTGGTGGAGAATCTTTTAGGCAATGTATTGAAATACGCACTTCCCGGATCCAGAGTCTACATTGACCTGAAAGAAGTGGCGGGAATCAATGGCAAGGATGCACAAGTCCTGCTGGAGATTAAGAACATTTCCAAAACAGAGTTGAATATCAATGCCGAAGAACTCATGGAACGGTTCAAGAGAGGCGACGAATCCAGGACCACCGAGGGGAGTGGGCTGGGTCTGGCTATCGCCAAGGATTTGATAGTACTGCAGAATGGCTGGTTTGAGATAAAAATCGATGGCGATCTCTTTAAAGCGGTTGTGATGCTTCCCCGGGCACTGTCACCGGGTCAGGGGTTTCAACAGGAAGGCAGTGAAGGATGAGCCGGTGACTGTTGCTCCCTTTTGGCGAGCAAGTAACTAAAGTCAATATCTCACCTTTCTCAGGGGGTAATAATACAGTGTTGTCTTCCGGCAGCACTGTTTTTATTTCTGAAACAGTATAATTTAGTACTCTGCCAAAATAATCCACCGTCACCTCATCCCCCTCAGTCAGCTCTCCCAGCCTGCTGAAATAGGAGCCAAAGGTGTAGTTCCTATGAGCAGCGATACCGCAGTTGCCTGCTTCTCCCGGCAATGCAGTCCCGGTAATGTGGCCGGCGCCCCAGTTGAGCGGGCCGGCTCCCGCCCCCTCCACCAGCAACAGATCCGCCCCAATCTTTTCTATGATGATGCGCCCAAGGACTTGGGGCTTTTCCTTCTCCTTTTTCTGCCTATCATTCTGCCCGGCGGCCAATCCTTCCGCTGCACTGATCAATGCTGCAGAATTGGACTGGTCTCCGGTAAGAGAAGCACGCGTCAGGAAATCGGACTGTCGGATGACAGCCCTGGTCTCCTCCCTTGCGCCTTGGTTGGTTAAACCAAGAGCAGTCCGGTCTTCCAGATAGCTTTGGTACAGAAGGTCCTGCCTGTGCTGCTGATAAGCCGATCCGGCATAGGGAAGGGAAGCAATGAGGATTCCTCCCGCGATCAGACAAAAAGAAATTCTATTTCTCATGTTCACTCACATCATTTTACAAATTTCTTCCTTCTCTTTGGTTATTATAGGCATTATCCTCAATGCCAACAATGAAATTGCTTCGCCTGTATTTGACATGGCTTATGCAAAGACACCGGCATCCTGTCGGATGCCGGCGCAGCTCTGTGGAAAGGCGGGCAAAAAGCACGATAAATTGAGGAAGCTGACGAAAAAATCCAGTATCAAAAAGAGTGAAGGAGAGGATTGAAAATGAAGAAAAAGAAAATAGGGAGGCCCATGGCGCTGCTGCTGTGCATGCTTCTGGCACTGACCTTTACCATGCCGGCAGCCGCCTTCGCAGAGGGTGAAAGCTCTGAAACCAGGTATTTCGATGTGAATTTGTTCGATTATGACCAGCAGACCATTTTGGAGGCCCTCGGGAATGAATTCCCAGGCTCACCGCCGGAAGTAAAGGTGGAAGATCTGTCGGCTTCGACGACTTCGGAGCCTGATTACAGCAGCATGTTCATGTTCATGGGGGGTAGAGATGACAGTGGGAGTATCATAAGTGCTCCGGAGGATCGGGCATGGTTCAGCAAATGGGAAAAAGACCACTATGTATATCAGGGGCTCCTGGAGGACAGCCTGAGCAGTAGCGCACGTCCGGAATATGCAGACGGCGTTCTGGGCATTGATCTGTTCGATCCTTCGGAGGAGGAGCGATATGATGCTTACAAAGGGGTTCCCTTTGAGTTTAACTATGATCCGGTCACGGAGATCTACTCCTATTCCAGCAAAGAAAACAGTGCTGTTTTTGATGGCAGCGTAATTTCTCTCGGAGCACCCTTAAGCGGCGGAGTGGGTGTCAATGGTTTTCGACCCTTTGGTTCGGAGCCGAAGTCGGCGCTGGACCATTTCGGGATGAGCATGGAGGTGGAGTTCTTCATTCCGGAAAGCGGACCGGAGGGTTTAGAATTTAACTTCAGCGGAGACGATGATGTGTGGGTCTTTGTAGACGGTGAAATGGTGTTGGATTTGGGCGGAATTCACGGGAATCTGGCCGGAGCGGTAACCTTCGACGCGGAGAAGGCCGTGGGAACCCTGCAAGCCGGCACGGAGGTTTTCTTCTGCGACAACGGAAGCAAGGACGACGGTGGCGACGGCACCTTGGAGATCACCGGAGACTTTGGCCCGGGTACGGTACACACCTTAAAATTTTTCTATTTGGAGCGTGGAGGAAATGCATCAAACTGCAGCATCGAATTCAATATACCGCCTACTGTTGCGGATTTTGCTTTTATCAAAGCAGACAGCAACACGGAAAGAAGGCTGTCCGGGGCGGTCTTCCGCCTCCTTGGAGAAGACTGTGAAGGAGAAGAAATCGACGAGACCAGCCAGTCCGATGAGGAAGGTATCGTTCGATTTGAGGATATTCCTCCGGGAGAGTATCGTTTGACAGAGACAGGAGCTCCCGATGGTTATCTCAGAAGCGATGTGGTTTACCTGATCCGGATCGGATTCCCGGAGCAGATACCCACTCTCCGTCAGATGCAGAACGATTGTCTGAGCCTTTGTGTATGGTACGCTATTGAGTCATTGGAGGGCGGGGAACCTGAATGGACACCTCTCATCACCAGTGGGGATCTGTGGTTGTGGAATGACAGGATTCCCGTACCAGAGGATCAGATCCTAACGGTAAAGAAGGCTGTTACGGGGAATAGGGCACCTTTGGGAGCGGAATATGAGTTTATGATTTTGTTCTTTACGGATCAGGATGAAGTGGAGCGATACGGCATTGCAGATGATGAAACGGAAGAAGGGGAAATCCGCAACCTATCGGAGATTGATACGGAATGGCAGGAGGACGGAGAATACGCAGGCTATTATCGCTTTTTACTAAAAGATGGTCAGCAGATCACCTTTGACTATGGAAATTACTACAATAACGGTTACGAATATGCGGTAAAAGCATCCGTATACCTTCCAGCTCTTCAATTTCGTCTGATTGAGACTAACGTTCAGAACGCACTCGGCACCTCCATCGGCATCACCGGGCAATTGGGATCGGAAGTGCCGGCACCATCCATAAACGGAACGCAAATTCAAGCAGTTCTCGCCGGAGATTCCGAAGATGTCGTCATACAATATTCCAATGCTTACGGTAACAAAGACAAGGATAGGGACAAGGACAAAGAAAAGGATGGGGAAGATGTCCCTGTAATTCCGCCGGATCCTGAACCGCAGCCTCCGGAGTCGGAAGTGATTGCACCGGTAACTCCCGCGCCGCCGCTTCCACAGACCGGCGGTGTCGGCGCAGCCCTGTTTATAGGGATTGGAAGCCTGATGACAGGAGCAGGACTGTATTTAAGACGACGATAGCTTTCTCTAATAGCGTTAAAAACAATAGCAGCCTCTCGTAAAGGGAGGCTGTTTCTTTCGCCAACCATTGTGGAATGCCTTCCAGAGCCAGTCTCCGCGTGGCATACCCCTGTTCTGCTGGACTTTTTGGCTCTTTGGGAGTATTCTATTAGATAGGATATTCCCATGGAACCGGAAAGGAGGCAAAGCCGAAGATGGATACTATGACGATTCTGAGAATGATCTTCACGGCGTTGCTCTGTGTTCCCGTGTTGGTTTTATCCTTTCATTTAATCGGAAAGCTCATGGATGAAATTATTAAGAAACCGGGGAGACAAAGATGACATCCGGCCTATTTATAACCTTTGAAGGCCCAGATGGGTCAGGTAAAACAACACAGATTCACAGGCTCAGTGACTATCTGACAGAACAGGGCATGGATCCGGTCCTAACCAGAGAGCCCGGGGGCACCCACATTGGTGAGAAGATTCGGGAAATTATATTGGACCCCAAGCATCAGGAGATGGCCTATCTTACTGAGGCTCTCCTTTATGCGGCTTCCAGAGCTCAGCACGTGGCGGAGAAAATCCGCCCTGCCCTGGAGGCAGGAAAGACAGTAATATGCGATCGCTTTATGGACTCCAGCATTGCATATCAAGGCTACGGCCGCAAGCTGGGAGAAAGGGTCCGCATTATCAATGAAATTGCAGTGGAGGGCTTGGTGCCTCATCTGACCGTGTTGTTGCTGGTAGATCCGGATGAGGGAAAGAAGCGCATAAGCGGCGGTTTTCTGGACAGGCTGGAGCTTGAAGAAAGCCAATACCACAGGGACGTATATCTGGGGTATCTGGAGTTGGCGGAGCAGCACCCCGAAAGAATCCTGATGGTAGACGGATTCCGGAGTGTGGAGGAAATCAGCAGGGAAATCATTAAAAAGACATCGGCATTCATAAAGAGGCACCAGGAGTAGGGGATGAAACCGGATGCATCAAAAGAACGGCTCATAAGTCTGGCCCGGGACGGAATGCTGTCACATGCCTATATTATAGAGAGCCGCCAAAAAGAAAGCCTGGTGGGCCTTGCCCGGGAAATTGCCCGGGAAATCACCCCCTATGGGGAAGACATCCATACAATCCGTGCCGAAGGGTCGTCCATAAAGGACAAAGCGGTGGAAGAACTCATTGAGAGACTCTACTTGAAGCCTTTGGTCGGTGAGCGGACAGTGGCTGTCATCGAGGATTCCGACACAATGACTCTACGTGCTCAAAACCGTCTGTTGAAGACCCTTGAGGAACCTCCGGGAGGGGCAGTGCTTCTCCTTCTCTCAAGCAATGCAGAGCATCTGCTTCCTACGATTCGCTCCCGCTGCGTGCTGTATCGGCTGGAGGAAGAGGAGGCAAAGGAAATCTCCCTTTGCCGGGAGGCCATGAAGCAGGCACATGCTCTGGGGACTCTGGTACTTGAAGGAAAGAACTACTATTCCATTGTCGGAGGACTGGGAGAAATAACGGCAGAGAGAGAGCAGGCTTACGCTTTCCTTGACGCTCTGGAAAAATGGTACAGGGATCTCCTTCTCTTTTGTTCGGGAAATCCTTTTGGATGGACAGACCAAAACATGAGACATTTAAGCCGGCTTCTGACCTTGGAGAAGGCATATGAGTCCATAGCTCTCATAGAGGAAGCCAGACAAGATTTGGACCGCCGCATCAACACGGGCTATGCCATCAAAAATATGATATTGAGGATGATTTAGGAGAAGAATATATGATTAAAGTAGCAGGCGTGAGATTTAAGAAGGCGGGAAAGGTTTATTACTTTGACCCTGCCGGTTTTGATGTGGCCAAGGGGGCCAGCGTTATAGTGGAGACGGCCAGGGGCCTGGAATTCGGCACCCTATCCGAAGGGATAAAAGAAGTGGATGAAAAGGATATCGTGGCTCCTTTGAAAAAAATTATCCGCATTGCCGACGAAAAAGATGTGCTCCAGCATCAGGATAATCTGAGGAAGAAGGAGCATGATCTGGCACTTTGCCAGGAGAAGGTGGATAAGCACAAGCTGGATATGAAATTGGTGGATGTGGAACATACTTTCGACAACAGCAAGATTATATTTTACTTTACAGCCGACGGCAGGGTTGATTTCCGTGAACTGGTAAAAGATCTGGCCAGTGTTTTTAAAATGCGTATTGAATTAAGGCAAATCGGTGTGAGAGATGAAGCCAAGCTTCTCGGAGGCATCGGCACCTGCGGGAAGGCCTTGTGCTGCCATTCCTGGCTGCCGGAATTCGAGCCGGTATCCATTAAGATGGCCAAGGTACAGAATCTCTCTCTGAATCCCACAAAGATATCCGGCATCTGCGGCAGACTTATGTGTTGCCTGAAATTCGAAAACGATGTGTATTGCGAGCTGCGACGTGGAATGCCGGATGCGGGAGAAAGAGTCAAAACCGTTGACGGTATGGGTATTGTTACGGAGAGCAATATTTTGGAAAATAAGATCAAGGTCCGCCTGGTAGTTGAGGAAAAGAACGGGGACAAACCGGAGAAGCTGTCTACGGATATCAATACTTACACAAAGCAACAGATTCGACGTCTGGGCAATAAGAAAAACGATGATGCCTTTAGTGATGAAATCGATCCTTCTCTGCTCCACGAGATTAAGAATCTTCTCCAGGACTAGAAGAAACTAAAAAACCTGTTCGCTCCGATGAGTGAAACAGGTTTTCTTAATACTTTGCAGAGCAGCCGATGGATTACAGATTTTGCATCTCTTTAATGCAGTCGGCACATACATTTTTGTCGTGGATGCGCTTGACACCCTTTGCATTACCGCAGAAGATACAAGCGGGTTCGTACTTCTTCAATAGAATGTAATCTCCGTCAACATAAATTTCAATGGGATCCTTGATTTCAATATCGAGAGTCCTTCTAAGTTCGATGGGAAGTACGATTCTACCGAGTTCGTCAACCTTCCTTACTATACCTGTCGCTTTCATTTGCCATACCCCCTAACCGCATTCATACTAGTCAATTTAAGGCCAGTTTAGAAATAATTAAACACTTATGTCATGTTACCATTAATGAACAATTCAGTCAATCTTTTATCTTTTTATTTTTTCAACAACCCGATTAAGGATGCCAAGGATTTGAACAATGAGGTGAGTCCCTCCAGAAACCCCTCCTTGCCCTTCAACGCCCCGGAAATTACAGAAACAGATTGTCCCACATTTGCTATGACTTTTCTGGCCTCTTCTGTCCCTTCGGCAGCTGCTTGGGTGATTTTCTCCGTGTCTTCCAGGATTCGGTTCAGGGTTTTTACTCCAGGAATCAGATTTCTCACCAGCGAGATGCAGTAAGAAATCAGAATCAGGAGTGCGATGGCAATCGCAATAAGACCAGCGTCCCCCAAAGTAATCATTGCATCCATTTCCATCACCTCCATATTTCATTATGCAGGAAATAGTGGAAGTTTTCAACATGTTTTTCCCATAGATACATATATTCTTTCATAGAAGGGTGAGGCAGACAGGGGGTTCAAAATGAATTATATCTGGGCGGCGATGCTTCTTGCGGGGATCGGATTTGCGGGATGCAGAGGCACGCTTTTCACTTTCAGCGAAGGGCTGATGAATAGCTGCACCGAGGGGGTCTATTTTGTCATCGGTCTTGCGGGTATTATGGCCGTCTGGTCCGGGTTAATGAACATCGCCCGGGATTCCGGCCTCATTGATGCCTTTGCCCGGCTTGTAAATCCACTGATTCGATATCTGTTCCCTCTGGAACGAAACCGTGAGACCATCGCTATGATGCTCATGAGCTTCAGCGCGAATATCTTCGGCGCCGGAAACAGTGCCACGGTATTTGCCATAAAGAGCATGGTTATGCTGGACGAGGAAAACGGTCATAGACCGGCTGCAAGCAATGCCATGTGCATGTTCATGGCGGTGAACATGTCAATGATTCAGATTGTCCCCGTTACAATCATTAAAATCAGAAGTGATACCGGATCAACAGATCCGGGAAGCATCATCCTCCCATCCATATTGGTAGGTATTTTGTCTATGGTGGCCTCCATCGTGGTTTGCAAGTTCTATGAGAGGAAGTCACGGATATGACTGACCTGCTGAGTGCTGTTTCCCTGTGTTTCATCCCGGGGATGATCACCATAATCATCGGCCATGGGCTTTGGAAGAAGGTCCCGGTCTATGACAGCTTTGTAGAGGGAGCAAGAACAGGTTTAGCAACGGCAGCAGAAATTCTGCCTTTCATCATTGCCATATTCATCGGCATCGAAGCTATGGTCAGTTCCGGGGCGATGGAGTATCTTGAGAATCTGATCGGCCCCGCTCTCGAGAAACTGGGAATTCCGAGAGAGCTCACCCCCCTGATCCTGCTGGGGCCCGTGTCCGGAAGCGGTTCTCTTGCACTGGTGGAGCGGATGGTAACGACTTACGGTGCGGACAGTTTTTTGGGCAAAGCGGCGTCGGTGATGGCGGGAAGCTGCGAGACGGTCTTCTATGTGCTGGCAGTCTATTTCGGCGCTACAGCCGTGAAAAAAATACGCCATTCCCTGATGGCAGGCCTTGTAGGCTATGTGACAGGAGTTATGGCGTCTGTATGGATCTTCCGGCTTGGAGTATAAGTCTTAGTCTTCCACTTTTATGAGGTTGGCTCCCAGGCTGCGGAATTTTTCGGCAAAAGAGGCGTAACCCCTTTCCAGATGATAGATTTCGGAAATTTCGGTGGTTCCTTCAGCCAGGAGTCCGGCCAGCACCATAGCGGCCCCGGCTCGCAAGTCGGTGCAGATGACCTGGGCGCCCTGAAGAGCTTTATTCCCCTGGATAATGGCGCTTCTCCCTTCAATTCGAATGTCTGCACCCATTCGATTCAGCTCACCTACATGCATATACCGATTCTCAAAGACCGTTTCTACCACCACACTTGGCCCGTTTACAGTGGTAAGCAGAGCCATGAATTGTGGTTGCATGTCGGTAGGGAATCCGGGGTAAGGCATAGTCTTGATATCGGTGGAGATTAAGGGCTGTAAATCGCCCCTTACGCGCATACCTTCATCGCTATCCTCTATTGATACACCGCATTCCATCAATTTTGCTATGACCGGCTTTACGTGATCCGGCACTACATTTTTCAGAAGCACGTTGCCTCTGGTCATTGCGGCAGCTACCATAAAGGTACCTGTTTCGATTCTGTCGGGGATTACGGTATGTCGCGTCCCATGAAGAGCCGGGACTCCCTCAATGCGGATGGTGTCCGTACCGGCGCCTTTCACCTTTGCTCCCATTTTATTCATGAAATTGGCAAGATCAACGATTTCGGGTTCCTCCGCTGCATTTTCAATAATGGTATGGCCATCGGCAAGAACGGCGGCCATCATGATGTTTTCTGTAGCGCCTACGCTGGGAAAGTCAAGATAGACCTTTCCTCCCGTCAACCTGTCAGCTCGGGCTTCCACATAGCCATGTCCCTGTTCGATTTCGGCGCCTAATGCCTGAAAGCCTTTCAGATGGAGATCTATGGGTCTGGCCCCGATGGCACAGCCTCCGGGCAGGGCAATCTTCGCTTTTCCGGTTCGCGCCAGTAAAGGTCCCATAACCAGGATTGAGGCTCTCATACGTTTAACCAGCTCATAGGGAGCCTGTTCTTCAATAATGCGGTCGGTACGAATCAGAATTCGGCCGCCTTCGTAATCTTCTGTAACTTCAGAACCGATGCTTACAAGGAGCTTACACATCACATCCACGTCTCGAAGGGCGGGAACCTCCAGAATCTCACATTCTCCTGTTGCCAGGAGGGCAGCTGCCATGATGGGAAGCACTGCGTTTTTTGATCCGCCGATTTCAACCTCACCTCTCAGCGGGCCATTTTTCTGTACTATATATTTTGCCAAAATTATCCTCCGGGGTATTTCACTTTTCTACAGGGAACAGTATACCATCATTCTGCGTTTTGTCAAAACAATATGGTCCGGAATCAGCCAGGGGGACAGACCCTTTGTCAGGTTTTCCGGCCAGGGGGACAGACCCTTTGTCAGGTTTTCCGGCCAGGGGGACAGACCCCGATTCCCAATGGGGTGTATCCCTCTGTTCGGGTTACGGACATGAAAAGGAAGAGGTATGGTTTTGAAGCAATTATGCTAAAGGGGGACAAAACATAATATGATATACCTCTTCCCGTCAATATTCATTATCTCCCGAACCTGCAGGAATATACAAGCTATGAATCGCATTTACGAATGAAAGACAGGTAGCTCTCATACAAATAAAGTAGGCATTCGGACATCCTTCAATCTGACAAAGGGTCTGTCCCCGTGGCTGGTTCAACTGGAGGTATCAAATGAAAATACATAAGCGAAGGCGGGGGCCATACAAAATCATGGATACAGAACTGATCCGCATGGTCGCGACTACGGTGGGTGCTCTGATCTTTGCTTTGGTTTTGTTACCCTTGTTCCTTGTAGCATTTTATCATCCCGATGACAGTAACTCTTTTCAGGCAGGCAGAGAGAAGCAAAGGGTTTCCGTTTATCGTCAGCAGGAGGACAGGACCATAACACTGGACCTGGAAGCTTACGTAGCCGGCGTGGTGGCTGGTGAGATGCCGGCATCCTTTGAGTTGGAGGCCTTAAAGGCACAAGCCGTTGCAGCTCGCACCTATGCCCTTTCCAAAATAAGCCGTGCGGGTGAGGCCGGAAACTCGGCAGATCATCCTTCGGCTCCCCTGTGTGACACTACCCACTGTCAGGTTTATCGAAGTCCGCAAGAACTGGAAGAACTGAAGGGCAGAGACTGGATGGAAGATGGTTGGCTGAAGATCCGGCAAGCAGTAGAAAGCACTGCCGGAGAAGTCATGTTCTATGAAGGAGCCTTGGTGGAGCAACCCCTGTTTCATTCTTCCAGCGGTGGTAAGACTGAGAACTCAGAAGATGTGTTCGTATCCGCACTCCCTTATCTGCGAAGTGTTGATAGTCTCTTTGAAGGAGAGGCCCCTCATCAGAACGAGAATATATCCGTATCTCTACCTACTTTCCAAAAGAAGATAAAGGAAAAATACCAGGCACAAAACATCAATCCGAATACCATCAAAATCCTCAGTCGCAGCGATGGGGGACGGGTTAAGGAAATGCAGGTGGGGGACAAAATCCTGTCAGGCAGAGATGTGAGAGATTTGTTCGGACTTCGGTCCGCCAACTTCACTTTGGCTTTTGACGGAGCTGAGAACATTATATTCACAACCAACGGATACGGTCACGGGGTAGGCATGAGCCAGTGGGGAGCTAACGGCATGGCAAAGGCTGCTTATTCCTACAAGGAAATCCTGCAGCACTATTATCTCGGTGTTACTATAGAAAGTCCCTAAACTAGTTCGCCCTAGAATTCTTTCAATTTTGTTCATTTGGTCATGGTTATGCTATAATCTAACAGACGATAACCAAACAACAGAAGAGGACAAGGCCATGTTCGATATCCATGAGAATCTGAAAAACCTTCCTGACAAACCGGGAGTATATCTGCATAAAGACAAAGACGGAGATATTATTTATGTTGGCAAAGCCATATCTCTGAAGAAACGGGTGCGCCAGTACTTTCAGTCGAAGTCCAACCTAGATCCCAAGGTTCGAGCCATGGTATCTCACATCGTCGAATTCGAATACATCATAACGGAAACAGAGATGGAAGCGTTGCTTCTGGAATCCAGTTTGATCAAAAAGTATATGCCGAAGTACAATGTTCTTCTTAGGGATGATAAGACCTTTCCTTACATTAAACTGACCTTGTCGGAACCTTGGCCCCGGCTGATGAAGACCAGAAGGATTATAGAGGATGGCAGCCGTTATTTCGGACCATATACCGATGCGGCAGCTGTGGTACTGCTCATCGATCTCTTGTCCGACATTTATGGATTAAAGCGTTGCAGTGCCAACAGCTTCCCCGATGGATTCAAACCCTGTCTTAACTACCACATCCGGCATTGTCGGGGTATCTGCACCGGGGATGTTGATGCGGCAGAATACAGAAAGTCGGTGGAGCAGGTGGTGGATTTTTTATCCGGAAAGACAGAGGGAGTCCTCCGATATCTGGATGCGCAAATGATTCGGGAAGCCGAGGCTATGAATTATGAGCGCGCTGCAGAATATCGGGATCAGATGGCCGCCGTGAAAGCCATCCCCAATCAGGAGAAACTGGATGATTTTCTTTCGGACATAAGGCGCAATCGGGTGAAAGTGGTTCGCAGGAAAGCAGAGGAAATGGCCAGGGAGGAACAGGAAAAAATACTGGCTCTGAACGAGGCTTGGAAGAAGGTGGGTTTGGACGGGATCATTAGGGTTGAGGCCTATGACATCTCCCATATTGCAGGAACGGATTCTGTAGGGGCAATGGTTGTTTTCGAAGATGGAAAACCTTCCCGTAAGAACTACCGGCGGTTCCGAATCAAGACCTCACCGGGAGGAGGCGATACGGACAGTATCAAGGAAGTACTGCACCGGCGGATGAAACGAGGATTGGAGCAATCTCCCGGTTTTCTGCCCATGCCGGATCTGATTCTTTTGGACGGGGGGCAAAATCAGGTGAAAGCTGCGGAACAAGTGCTGACAGCTCTTAAGATTAAAATCCCTGCAGCGGGTATGGTGAAGGATGAAAGGCATAGGACCCGGGGGCTGGTACTTTGGGGAGAAGAGAAGGATCTGAAGGACAACCGGGTACTATTGCGATATATAGCCATGATACAGGAGGAGGTACACCGCTTTGCCATCGAGTATCATAGGGGGCTTCGGGCGAAGAAGCTGCAAAAATCTCTTTTGGATCAGGTTCCCGGCATCGGTGAAAAGCGAAAAGAAGCCCTTCTGAGAGAACTGGGAAGTATAGATGCCATCCTGAATGCAGAACCGGAGGTTTTGGAGAAGGTTCCCGGGATGAACCGCAGAGCGGCTCCGTTGATGCAGTAGCGGAGACCGCCCTGGTCTTCTGGACCGTCTTCAAAGACATGGCCCAGATGGGAACCGGAAAGAGACCGGACTTCCGTCCGCTCCAACCCTAAGCTCAGGTCTTCCTTTTCCTGGACCGTGCCGGAAACGATGGGTCTTGTGAAAGATGGCCACCCGCAGCCGGAATCGTACTTGTCCGCCGAGGAAAACAGCGGCTCCCCCGTCACG
>CAYOYO010000026.1:18831-19186 GCA_964408195.1 uncultured Oscillospiraceae bacterium
CCGCAGAGCGGCAGAAAACATTAAGAAGTATTTAAATAAAAAAAGCCTTTGAATATTTTGATTGTGAAAAAACCATGATGATGTTATAGTTAGTCAGTAGCGGGGTATTTTAATCTAAAGAAAGCCCTGCTGAACCGGTGTATAATTTATAGGAGGATATTCATATGACAGACAAAGAAAAGTGCGCTCCGGGCTGTTGCAGCGAAGGTTGTGACTGCGGACCCGACGAAGAGTTGGAAATCATGACCTTGGAATTCGATGACGGAAAAGAAGTCGAGTGCGAAGTCATGGGGATTTTTGATGTTGACGGTAAGGAGTACATTGCCTTATATGCAACAGATGGTTCCGACGAAGT
>CAYOYO010000027.1:0-10987 GCA_964408195.1 uncultured Oscillospiraceae bacterium
TTTTGGGCAAGTCTATAAGCCGGGTTCTGTATTTGACGATCATCTATCTAGGCCTGCTGTCACCAACAGGCTCATGCGACCTACCTCTCGGGAAGCGACGGGCCGTCGCCTTTCAGGAACTGTGCCTTTCGGCAATTTCCTCCCTCCTTGGTCTTGCTCCGGGTGGGGTTTACACGGCCGGCATGTTACCATACCGCCGGTGAGCTCTTACCTCACCATTTCAACCTTACCTCGGCTAAAAGCCGGTGGGCGGTGTGTTTCTGTTGCACTTTCCCTAAAGTCACCTTCGCCAGACGTTATCTGGCACCCTTGCCCTGCGGAGCCCGGACTTTCCTCAGGGGACGGATTCCTCCGACACCTGCGACCGTCTGGCTTACTCACTGAATTAGTATACCACAGAATCAAAAGGATTCACAATTACATTAGATTCCAGTATTTCCACCTGATCCTGAACTGCTTTTCTGAGTTTTTCTGCAAAATTTTGAATAAATATAGATTCAGTGCCATAGTGTCCCGCATCTATGATATTAAGACCCATCTCTCTTGCTTTTTGAGCCTGATGGTGTTTGATATCGCCGGTAATAAACAAATCACAGCCGTTATGTATGGCCGCATCGATGGAATCTCCGCCTGCTCCGGTGCAAATAGCTGCCGTCAGGATTGTCGCATTGGAGTTGCCAACCACCTTAGGAGGTTCCGTCAAGCCCAGAACGGACTCTACCAAAGCCGCCGCTTCTTTCAACGTAACAGGTTTGGGGAAAGATCCCATACGACCGATGATTTCCCGATCGCCTAATGGAGTCCAAATTTTCAGCCTGCGGACTTTCTGCAAATCCAGAAGGTCTGCCAGATAGTCGTTGTTCCCTCCGAAAACAGAATCAAAAGATGTGTGAGCAGTATAGACGGTAATGCCATGGCGAATCAGTTTGATTATGTAGTTTCCCGTCAGGGTTCTTGCATCCACAACATCAATTTTCTCCATAAGAAGGGGATGGTGGGTCACGATGAAATCCGCCTTGCGGGTGGCTGCCTCGTCGATGACTGCATTGGTTATTTCCAAGGCAACAAGGATTCGTTTCACCTGTTGGTTTCCCATATTTATCTGAAAACCACCGTTATCCCAGTCTTCTTCCAATTCCCGGGGTGCGATGATGCGCAGCTGATCTAACAGTTCACCCATATTGATGGCCATTTCTTTCCTCCTGCATGCTGTCATGAATTATTTGCCCGTTTTTGCAGCTCATAAAGCTTGCTCAACCGTTCCTTGTTCTTCTCCAGTTTTCGCAGGCTGGCCTCCGAACCCTTTTGACGAACAGATTCGATAATACTTTCTTCCACATTTATTTTACACGCTATGAATTCTTTGAGCAAGGGATCTTTATGGGAAAAGAGCAGCGGACTGATTTCAAACTCAAAGTTTTCCAGTTTTCGAGGCAAAGATGCCTCCCTCTTATCCATGTCAGCGGCCACGGCAGTTTCCACCACAAATATCTCGCAAATATAATTTCCTTCTCTGACAAGACGCTCTTTGACAATTGTATAGCCTTGGTTGTAGAGCCATACCCTCAGCTTATCCCGTCCGTTTCTGGGCTGTAGAATGAACTTGCGAAAACTCCTTGTTTTCATCGGATCGGCTTCCAATATTTTCGTGATCATCAGTCCCCCCATACCGGCGATGATGACCGTATCCACTTCTCCTATCTCCAAAGGCTCCAACCCGCCACCAAGGCGAAGATCGGCTCTTGTTTCCGGTGCATAAATATGCAGGTTAGCCTTTGCCTTTTCCAGAGGGCCTTTCTTGATATCGCATAGTACCGCCTTGGGACTGATACTTTCCAGCAACAGAAAAATAGGCAGCAAACCATGGTCTGTGCCTATGTCGGCTATCGTTTCTCCTTTTTGAACATAATCTGCTATCGCAGCAAGCCTTTCCGAAAGATTTATCATCTCTATTCCAAATAGTCCTTAAGCTTTTTACTCCTGCTGGGATGTCTGAGTTTTCGCAGGGCTTTAGCTTCAATCTGCCGTATTCTTTCTCGAGTCACATCAAATCGTTTCCCCACTTCTTCCAGGGTTCTGGCGCGGCCGTCATCCAGACCGAAACGGAGCCTCAACACTTTCTGTTCTCTCTCCGTTAGGGTATCCAACACCTCCACCAGCTGTTCCTTCAACATGGAAAAAGCTGCTGCATCGGCAGGTGCAGGCACATCATCGTCGGGAATGAAATCACCCAGATGGCTGTCTTCTTCTTCCCCGATGGGGGTTTCCAGAGAAACAGGCTCCTGAGCGATTTTCAGGATCTCACGAACCTTATCCTCGGAAATATCCATTTCGACGGCTATCTCCTCAGGCGTTGGCTCCCTGCCGTATTCTTGTAGAAGTTGCCTGGAAATCCGAATCAGCTTGTTGATGGTTTCCACCATATGCACCGGGATTCTTATGGTTCTCGCCTGGTCCGCTATGGACCGGGTGATGGCCTGTCTGATCCACCAGGTAGCATATGTACTGAATTTATAACCTTTTCTCCAGTCAAACTTATCTACCGCTTTGATCAGCCCCAGGTTGCCTTCCTGGATCAAGTCCAGAAACAGCATGCCCCGTCCTACATATCGTTTGGCAATGCTCACCACCAGTCTCAGGTTGGCCTCGCAGAGCCTCTGTTTCGCATACTCGTCTCCCGACTCCATCTTCTTTGCCAGCTCGATTTCCTCTTCTGCTGTGAGCAAGGCCACTTTTCCGATTTCTTTAAGGTACATGCGAACCGGATCATCTACTGCAATCCCCTTCGGAATGGAAGCCTCAAGATCCGCCCCTGCATCCTCTGACACCGCTTCTGTATCCGGATCTTCTTCCTGCTCTAATGCTATGATTTCAAAATCATCGGGATCCGTTTCTGACACAATCTCGATGCCCATGGAAATCAGAGCATCATAGAGGTCGTCCATCTGGTTCTTGTCCATTTCCACGTTTTCCAGATGTGCAGATATTTCCTGGTAAGTGATGGATCCCTTGTTTTTCGCAGTTTCCATCAACTCGTTGACGAAATCGAACCTCTTTTCTTCCGGTTGTTCCATATCATAGCTCATAGCGTGTTTCCTTGTACCTTTCCTTTTGTAACTCCATCAATTCTCTGCTGAGTTCCAATATCTTATCCCCATCCTTTTCGTCATCCAGTATGGACAGTATTTTAATCAACTCTTCTTCACGTTTCATTTTTCTTGTTGCGTGAATGTGAGCAATGCATTCTTCAAACACCCTGCTGTCCCGGTCAGCAAACTGCACCGTCTCCATGGTATGCTTCAGAATTGTTCCCGCCTCTTCGTCTAGACTGTCCGCCAGCTTTTTCAGGTCAATCTCCTCATCCGGGTCATATAGGGAACGAATGATTTCATAAATCCTGTAGCATGCTGCCGTCTCAAAAGAATCCTTGTAAGGTTCGACCAACGGTACGTATGAGCTTTTCAGCAGCATAAGCCTCAATAAGTTCCTCTCCAGCATAGTGCTGTCGTTCCCGTCGTCCTTGTGCCGGACGCTTGCAATCGCCTGTTCTCTCTTTACGGTTTTATATCCGGTGCCAAAGACTTCCTGACGGAATGCTCCTTCTGAAATTCCTGTCTCTGATGCAATCTTCTTGATATAGGCCTCGGCCTCCACAGGCTTTAACATCTTCATGGAATCCGCTGCTGCCTTCAGGAAGGCCACGCTGCCTTCTGTGGTATTCAGATCTACCTGCCCTTTCAGCCTTCTAAGCTTATATTCCATAAAGGGGAGAGCCTGGTCCACCAGTTGCGAAAAAGCTTCTTTTCCGTTCTTCTTGATGAACTCGTCCGGATCCTTACCTTCGGGAATCATTAACACCTTTACATTGCAGCCTGCCCCGTAGAGGATATCCATGCCCCTGAGAGCCGCAGCCTGTCCGGCTTCATCTGCATCGTAAGCCAGTATTACCTTGTCCGTGTAGCGCTTGAGCATGGCAGCCTGGTTTTCCGTCAGAGCTGTGCCCAAGGAGGCGGATACATTTCGTATCCCGTGCTGATAGAGGGAAATCACATCCATGTAGCCTTCTACAAGTATTGCACAATCTTCTCTATTTATATCCTGCCTTGTCAAATTTAATCCATACAGGTTGTTTTTCTTTTGAAATACGGAAGATTCCTGGGAGTTTAAATACTTGGGCATACCATTCCCGATGGCCCGGCCTCCAAAACCAATGACTTTTCCTCTCGTACTGATGATGGGAAAGATGACCCGGTCACGGAACTTATCATACAGTCTTCCGCCTGACTCTGAAACAAGTCCCAGCTGCAGGAGCAAGTCATCTTCATAGCCCTTTCCTTTTAAATAATCAAAAAGGCTCTGCCACTGACCGTCTGCGTAGCCTATGCCGAACTTCCGGAGTACGGTAGGCTCCAATCCTCTGGACTTCATGTACGCAAATCCGCTGTTTTCTTCCTTTGTAAAGCTTCGGTAGAAAAAGGCGGCCGCCTCACGATTGATCTCATATAGCAGGATTTTCTTTCCTTCTCCCCCGAACCCGGTATTCTTCAGCTCAATGCTGTATTCTTCCGCAAGCCTTTCCACCGCTCCCTGAAAGTCCATGTTGTGGTACCGCTGGGTAAAGGCGATTACATCACCTGTAGCTCCACAGCCAAAACAGGTAAAGATCTGCTTGTCCTCAGAAACAACAAAAGAAGGTGTCTTCTCATTGTGAAAGGGACACAGTCCTTTGTGGTTGCTGCCGGTTTTCTTGAGCAAAACCTGACGGCCGATCACATCAACAATGTTACACCTGCTTTTTATTTCATCGATAATACTGTCATTGAATCCCATTCCGTTTTATCCTGTTCTGTTGTTTCGTCACTATATACGACAGCCACAGGGGGATTCCTCTTTAAAAAGATAAAAAACTTAAAATTTATTTCCAGGACTTTGGAACGAAGATTTCCTTGAACAGGTTTACCGCATACCGATCCGTCATTCCCGCGATATGATCTTTCACTACTTCCTGCACTCCATAGAGAGGGATCTTGCTGCTCCATTCCTCCGGCAGTTTTTGAGGATTCTCTTCAAAGTGATCATAAAGAGCAAAAATCATGGACTTTATTTTATCCAACTCCTCGTCACCCTTCACCTTTTTACTGTGGTATACATTTTCAAACATGAAATCTCTGAGTCGATTCATATAATACTGCATCTCTTCACTCATGAGAATTTCTCCGGAGCCATCGCTGTTAGATACCAGATTGTTTACCAGGTTGTTGATTCTGCTGCGGTGGTCAGAGCCCAGGACTTTCAGACAATCAGGAGGCAGATCGGATTCCTTTATTACGCCGCTTCTTTGGGCATCATCAATATCGTGGTTGATATAGGCAATGCGGTCACTAAACCGGACTATCCTGCCCTCTAAGGTAAAGGGAATCCCTCTCCCCGTATGATTAAGGATACCATCTTTCACTTCCTCCGTCAGGTTCATACCCGTCATCAAACCGTGATTTTCCAAAACCTCCACCACCCGGAGTCCCTGAACATTGTGGGCAAACCCCTTCTCATGCCTTTCATTTAAAAACTCTTCCCCATTGTGGCCGAAAGGAGTATGTCCAAGATCATGGCCCATAGCGATGGCTTCTGCCAAATCCTCATTCATGCTGAGTGCTCTGGCTATGGTCCTTGCAATCTGCGAAACTTCAAGGGTGTGGGTAAGACGGGTCCGGAAGTGGTCTCCCTCAGGAGCAAGAAAAACCTGAGTTTTATGCATGAGGCGCCGAAAGGCCTTGGAGTGGATGATACGATCTCTGTCCCGTTGGAAATCCGTTCGAAAAGCGCATTTCGGCTCTTGCTGGCTGCGGCCCTTTGACTGGGCCGATTTGGCAGCGCCCGGGGCAAGCGAGATAAATTCACGCTGTTCCAATTCTTCACGAAGAATCATTGTGTCCCCTCCTTTTGCTATGATTTTATCACAGGCCAAGCCACTTTTCAAGGGATGCGCCCATGGCCTTATTCGCCTCCTTCAGGTAGCCCACAATGGTCTGCTGAATGTCCTCCTCCAGAAATAGCATCTCTTCTCCCATATTCTCTACCAGGGTATTCTTCTCTCTCTCCGTCATAGTATGAAGGCGCCATGCCAATTGACCGGAAGGCCAGGAATTCTTCTCTCTCGGGGACATTTCCGACTCACCAATCACCACTTTCTGTTCCGGATACGGTAGCGTCATGCCCTGCTGAGAGACCCCGTGCCTGCACCTTTCTTCGTCCATGGAGAGGAAGGTTTCCGCTAATAGTAAAGGTTCCGGCGAAAGATGGATTCCGGGAATGAGATGTCCCGGCGAAAAACAGCAGTTTTCCACTTCCTCCCGGTAGTTGTCAACGCCGTTTCTCAAAATCATCTTGCCCACCTTCATCAAAGGAACAGAGGATTCCGCCCACATGGCGGTGGGATCCAGTAAGACGGATTCGCTTTCAACGCATTGCTTTGCGGAAATCAGTTGTACATTGAGTTCATAGCTTACAGTGCGGCCTTCATCGAAGGCTCCGATCAAATCCCGGGCGGCTGCATCGGGATCGTAGCCGGCCAGGAACTCCGCCTCCTGTCGGCTAATCTCTTCGACTCCTTCCAGAGGCCTCCAGTGGTATCTGACCCAATACCTGTCCCCTTGGTTATTCTCCCAAAGATAAGTGTGAACGCTGTGGCCCTCCATGGTTCGGTAGCTTTTGATGGTGCCTCTGTCAGAATAGAGCCAGGTCACCATATGCATGGTTTCCGGATTATCCGAAGCAAACCGCCAAAAGTGTTCTGGGTCTCTTATGTTGCTCCTTTTGCAGGGGCTTAGGGATTCCAGAAGGGTCGGATATTTTTCCGGATCTCTGATAAAAGCCACCGGCAGGTTGGTCCCTGTCATGTCGTAGGTGCCTTCGCGGGTGTAAAACTTTACAAAAAAACCTCTTACGTCTCTCGCCGTATCCGAAGACCCTGATCTTCCCATCATGCGGGAAAAACGGACAAAGACCGGGGTTTCCAATTCCGCATCCTGGAGGAAGCAGGCTTTTGTGTATTCTTTCATCGTCATGTAAGGCACAAAAACACCTTTTGCCCCGGCGCCTTTTGCATGCACGATCGGTTCGGGCTGCCTAAGCCGGTTAAGCCGGGCAAGATTCTCTATCAATCCCATAGTCAGCATAAAAAAGGCCTCCTGCGTTTTCTACCAATATATGCAGAAACAGACACAGGAGGTGCAGATCAAGTTTCCGTTAAATCCCTGTGTGCCCGAAGCCACCGCCACCTCTTTCGCTTTCCTCGAGACAGTCGGCAGGAACCCATTCCACCGTCTCATACCTGGCAATCACCATCTGCGCAATGCGATCTCCCCGGCACACGGTAAAAGGCTCATCGCCCCAATTGATCAACGCCACTTTGATTTCTCCCCTATAATCGCTGTCGATCGTACCCACTCCGTTGACAAGGCCGATGCCGTATTTCACGGCAAGACCGCTCCTTGCCCGGACCTGACCTTCATAACCTTGGGGAATTTCCACCGAAATCCCCGTGGGAATCAGCTGTCTTTCTCCGGGCTTCAACACCACGGGTTCCTCCAAAATAGCGCGTAAATCCATCCCCGCAGACCCTTTTGTCTCGTAGGCGGGAAGGACACCGCTTCGTGTTGTGATTCGGATCTTCACCATGGTTCCTATAACCCTTTCAGTTTTTTCTGAATATCGTAATCCCTGCTGCTGATCAACGCCGCCGAGTATTGAGCCATATCGGTAAGCTTGGCCCCTGCCATTTGCAGCCCTTCCATACTCACCTCATCGATTTTCCCCATGATTTCCTCTGCGGTAAGCAGGCGGGATAACAGCAAGGTATTCTTTCCGTTTGCGTACATCCTGTTATTCACATTCTCAAGGCCGAATACGTAGCTGCTCTTCATCTGCTCCTTTGCAATTGCCAGCTCTTCCTCGCCGACACCTCCGCTTTCCAAAAGCTGCAGCTCTTCTCCGATTGCATCGATAACATCCTCAACCTTCGCATGGCTCACTCCCGCATAAATGCTGAAAATACCGTCGGAAACATAAGAACTGGAGCCGGAGTAAACAGAATAGGCCAGACCCTTTTGCTCCCTTATGTTCTGGAAAAGGCGGGAACTCATGCTCCCCCCAACAATGCTGTTGAGCAGAATCATGGGATAGTACAGTGGATCCTCTTGCGGTACCCCTTTTACCCCCATGCAGATATGGCTTTGCTCCACATCCTTGACTCTTACATGATAGGAAGGCTCATAAGCCGTTGTCGCTTCCTGTTTTTTTTGTTTCATGGTACCGGTCCCGGAGAATGCCTTGTTAAAGAAATCGCAGACATGATCCGCATCAAAATTCCCAGCTACGGAAATGACGATACTATCTGTGGTGTATTCCTCACGGATATACCCGAGGATTGCTTCACGATCAATGGTTTCCAAGGCTTCACGAGTGCCAATGACAGGCCTCTCCAGGGCCGTACCCCGGAACACCATTTCCAAAAGAAGGTCTCCCGCGTGATCCTCCGGATTGTCCTCGATCATCTTGATTTCTTCGTAAATCACATCCTTCTCTTTTGTCAGTTCCACCGGATCAAACTTGGAATTGAGGAACATATCCGCAATGATTTCACAAGCCTTGTCCAGGTTGTTTTCGAGGGTCTTTATATAATAACAAGTGGCTTCTTTCCCCGTGAAAGCGTTCATATGGCCGCCGATTCGGTCCACATCCTCGGCGATTTTCCTTGCGCTTCTCTTTTCGGTACCCTTAAACAGCATATGCTCGATGAGATGGGAAATTCCCGAAGTGGCTGGGCCCTCGTCAATAGACCCGGCTCTCACCCATATTCCAATGGAAACGGACTGGACAAACGGAAGATTTTCCATAACTATTCGGATGCCGTTATTCAGTGTTTTGTTGATGATCATCTGCGGTATTTTCTCCTTATTATTCTGTATAATTATCTTATCTATGTTTTTTCGGCCTCATTCTAACAAACGAGACAGGGGTACAATCGTCAATCCCCTTTCATTGATCTCTTCGATAATGCCGGGCAATGCTTTCACAGTTTCTTCTTTGGGATGCATTAGCAGAATTGTCCCATTTAAATTTTTATTTAACACTCTGTCACGGATCACTTGCGCGTTGGAATCGGCCCTCCAGTCAATGGTATCAACGGACCACAGGCTCAGCACATATCCCATCTCTTTACAGATTTCTATGGTTTTTTCATCATAATCTCCGGAAGGAGGAGCAAAAATGTGGGTACCGACGCCGGTGAGAAGCCGAATGGCATCTTCTGTTTTTTTGATTTCCTGTCTGGTTTCATCTTCTGATATTTGAGAACACATCCGGTGTGCATAGCCATGGTTCTGGATCTCATGACCCATAATGAAAAGTTTCCGCAGTAGGCGGGGATTTTTTTCGGCCCATTTTCCACTTACGAAAAACGTTATCTTCAGGTCATTTTCTTCGAAAACCGCAAGCATATCCGGCAGAATCTCCTCGCCCCAATCCACATTGCAAGTGAAGGCGATCTGCTTGCCATCGGTGTCTCCATGACGGATTACAATCCCGTCTTCCTCTTCTGCGATTACGTCCTTCGCAGAAAACACCATATGGTACATAGTATATACCTGAAAACCCATGAATGCAAAGGTCCCCAAAGCAAGAAGACCGACAAGGATCTTTCGGATCATAATACCACCCCCGACTAACCTATGCGCCGGCGGTGGGCTGCATTCGTAAAACCAGCCACGGGGACAGACCCTTTGTCAGGCTTTTGTACTCCTTACAAAAACCTGACAAAGGGTCTGCCCCGTGGCTGGCTGACAAAGGGTCTGTCCCCGCGGTTTTCTAGAGCAGTTCTTTTCTAGATAGATTTATTCGGTTCTGGCTGTCGATTTCCGTAACTTTCACAGTCAGCACATCACCTACCGCCAACTCATCCTCTACCTTCTCTACCCGGTGTTTGGCCATTTTCGAAATGTGGAGAAGCCCCTCTTTTCCGGGAAGGATTTCAATAAAGGCACCGAAAGCCATGAGCCTGGTTACCTTACCTTCATAGATACCGCCTACCTCCACGTCTCTTAAAAGAAGTTCGATCTCCTTCTGTGCCGCCATGGCGCTTTCCATATCCGGTGAGGCGATGGAAATGTTTCCATCGTCATCGATGTCGATTTTAGCGCCGGTCTCACTGATGATGCGGTTGATCGTGCTACCACCCTTACCGATGACGATTCTTATCTTATCGGGGTCAATGGACATGGAAATAATTCTCGGTGCATAGGGAGAAAGCTCCGGTCTGGGTTCTTTGATCTCCTCCAACATCTGCTCCATGATATACATTCTCCCGTCATGGGCCTGCTTCAAGGCCGCCTGCAGGATATCCTTGGAAAGACCGTGAATCTTGATATCCATCTGGATGGCGGTTACTCCTTTTGCCGTACCTGCCACCTTGAAGTCCATATCGCCCAAGAAGTCTTCCATTCCCTGAATATCGCTCAATATAGCCACTTTATCCTCAGATTTGATCAGACCCATGGCTATGCCCGCAACCGGGGCGGAAATGGGCACGCCGGCGTCCATAAGAGCCAGACAGCTGCCACATACCGACGCCTGGCTGGTGCTGCCATTGGAAGAAAGCACCTCCGATACCACACGGATGGCATAGGGGAATTCCGTCACAGGCGGAAGGACCGGAACAAGAGCTCTTTCCGCAAGGGCTCCGTGACCGATTTCCCGTCTTCCCGGGCTCCGCATCGGTCTGGCTTCCCCTACGCTGTAAGGAGGAAAGTTATAGTGATGCATATATCTTTTTTCTGTTTCCTCGCTGATGCCGTCAATGGTTTGGGCTTCCGCAGCCGGGGCCAGGGTTGCGATAGAAAGAACCTGAGTCTGGCCTCTGGTGAAAAGACCGGATCCGTGAGTTCTGGGGAGGAAATGGGTCTCGCACCATATGGGCCTGATCTCGTCGTGC
>CAYOYO010000027.1:11026-16138 GCA_964408195.1 uncultured Oscillospiraceae bacterium
TTTCTGTTGTCGGGACGGATTCCGTCATCCAGAATCAGGCTCCTGACCTGCTCTTTGGTGATGGAGTACAGGACGTTGCCGATATCCTTGCTGTTGTCGGGATAAATCTGGCTGAAATGCTCCAGTGTTTCCGCTTCCACAGCATCCATATTGTCCAGACGCTCCTGTTTGTCATAGGTCTGGATTGCGCTTCGCATCTTCTCCGTGGCAAATTCCCTCACGGCAGTCTCAATGCTTTCCGAGACCTTGTATAAAGTTACCTCTTTTTTGGGTTTTCCCATTTCCGCCACGATGCCGTCAATGAACTCAATCAGTGTTTTGATTTCTTCGTGAGCAAAGAGAATTGCATCGAGAACTGTCTCTTCCGGCACTTCGTTGGCACCGGCTTCCACCATCATGATGGCGTCTCTGGTGCCGGATACCACCAGGTGAAGGTCACTGACTTCCCTTTGGGCCAAGGTGGGGTTTATGACGAACTCTCCGTCAACCAAACCAACCAATACCGAAGCTGTGGGTCCGTCAAATGGAATATCGGAAATAGAAAGGGCAATGGATGAGCCCACCATAGCTACAATATCCGGCGTGCAGTCCGGGTCCACGCACATTACGGTTGCAACAACCTGCACATCATTAAAGTACCCTTTGGGGAACAGCGGACGGAGGGGCCTGTCCATAAGTCTCGAACTGAGAATCGCTTTTTCGGAGGGTCTCCCTTCTCTCTTGATGAATCCACCGGGGATTTTTCCCGCCGCGTACATTTTTTCCTCAAATTCGCAGGAAAGGGGGAAGAAGTCAATGTCTGCTCGTGGAGCGGCTGACGCAGTAGCTGTAACGTTTACCACGGTGTCGCCGTAACGCAGGGTCACTGCACCGTTTGCCAGCTGTGCCACCTTGCCGATTTCAGCTTGCAGCAGTCTCCCGCCAACGGCTGTTCGATAGGTTTTGTAATCTGTAAATCTCATGTGTAATACCTCCCAATTTGTTTCATGTATTATCCTTAATCGGGTCGGCTTGACAAGTTAACCTACTCTTTCCCTGATTTGAGTAAGCTAAATTCTCAAGCCTGACCCTTACCCGACCGATTGGAATTAGTTTGTGCAAGGAAGGCGGAGGATTATCCTCCGCCTTCAAATTACCTTATTTTCTCAGCCCTAAACGTGCGATGAGGGATCTGTACCTCTCAACATCCTTATTCTTCAGGTAGTTTAGCATGTTTCGCCTCTGTCCTACCATCTTCAGGAGGCCTCTTCTGGAATGATGATCCTTCTTGTGAATCTTCAGGTGCTCGTTCAAATCGTTGATCCGATAGGTGAGAATCGCGATCTGCACCTCGGGAGACCCGGTGTCGCCTTCGTGGGTCATGTACTCTTTGATGATTTCTGCTTTTTTTGTCTGGTCAATCATTGTTCTTCTCCTTTTCTTATATACCCCTATGCCGTGTCCTGCGTCGGAGAGTCGCAAAACTCAGCCATAGGAACCAAATTAACGACTTATGATACCATGATAGGCAGCGGCTGTCAAGCAATCCTTCTTGATCTGGACAGCCAGTTCCTCCACGTTTTCAAAGGCAATTTCGGGACGGAGCCTCTCCAGGAATTCCACCCGGACTTCTTCCCCATAGATTTCTTTGTTGAAATTAAAAATATGAGTTTCCATATTTCTTGCGCAAGCATCGCACACAGTGGGACGCAGACCTACATTGGTCACACTGGGGTATTTTATGCCGTTATAGTTGCAGTATGTCACGTAAACACCGTCAGCGGGGCTCACCATCTCTTCGTCGATGGTAAGGTTCAAAGTGGGAAACCCTAAAGTCCTGCCGAAGCGGTTGCCCATGATTACGGTACCCCGGACGCTATAATAGTGTCCCATGAGGCTCAGGCATTGATCCACATTGCCGCATGCAATATGATTTCTGATAATGGTGCTACTGACGATTTGGCCTCGGACCATATAGGGCTCCAATATGTGGATGCCAAACCCATGAGAGAGACCTGTCTTCATTAGGGTCTCAGGCGTTCCTGCCCCCCCGCGTCCAAAACGGTAGTTGAAACCGCAGTAGGCTTCCTTCATGTGAAGTTTGTCAACCAGAATATCGAGAATAAACCGCTCGGGTTCCATCTGGCATATGGTCTCGTCAAAGGGAACTGCAACTACATAATCCACGTCTAAATCCCCGAGGATTTTCACTTTTTCATCCAGATAAAGAATGTTTTTCACCACTTGCCTGCCTGCAAGAATGTTTTTGGGGTGATTGCTGAAAGTAAATACAGCACTTTTCAAGTTGGTGCCCACAGCGCTGTTTACAGTCCTGCGAACCAGTTCCTGATGCCCTTTATGTACCCCGTCAAAATTCCCCAGGGCGATAACGCTCTCCTCCAGTTGATCGATTTCTTCGAAATTTGTAAACAGTTTCATCTGCATAACACCTTATCCGCAGTATATAGCTTTGTATCTTCTTGGTATAGGGCAACTCCGAGAAAGTCGTCTCCTCCATAGACCCGATACGCACGATCCAAACCGTCACGTACCTTGATGTGCCCCGATGCCACGTCCTTTCGGGGATGCTGCAACACCCGGCCTTCGCCTGCTCTGATATAACCCCCGTTGGCAAACCAGGCGGCTCTGTTCTCTGGAATCAGCAGTTTTCCGAAACGGTTCAACGGATAATCTACAGGCAGCAGATAATCCTGCCAGCTTTCCCACAGATGTTCCGGGGGCACCGCATCCTCCAGGCGAAAATCCCCACTCGCTGTACGGAGGAGAAAACTCATGGTTCCGCCGCAACCCAAGGCCTCGCCCGCCTCACTGCAAACAGTTCTCACATAGGTTCCTTTGGAGCATTCGAGGTCAAAAGAAATCCTACCGTTCGTTTTATCGTATTCAATCACTTCGAGCCGGTGAATAATCACAGGCCGTTTCGCCGTCTCAACCTCTTTGCCTTCCCTTGCATATTCATAGAGATGTTTCCCTGCGATCCGCACTGAGGAATAGGAGGGCGGCTGCTGAAGGATTTCTCCCTGAAAAGCCCCAAATACCTGCTTTACGGCATCCCAACTCGGCAATTGAAATCGGCCCCGGCAATCTTTCAGAACCTGTCCCCAGATATCCCAGGTGTCTGTTGTGACGCCCAGAATCATTTCGCAGCGATAGGTTTTGTGGTCCAAATCAAGGTAGTCCATAATCCTTGTTGCGTTTCCCACGCACAAGGGTAATACCCCCGCTGCCATGGGGTCCAAAGTACCGGTATGTCCGATACGCTTAATCCCCGTTCGTTTTCTCAGATAGTAGACACAGTCATGGGAAGTCATACCGGCCGGTTTCAGAAAATTGATAATGCCGTGCTCTGCCATGATTTATCGACCTTCCGGCTTGTCCAAATGCCATTTAATATCTTGTATTATCAGAGGTTTTACTTCTTCAATGCTGCCGGGAATCGTGCAACCTGCGGCTTTCTTATGTCCTCCGCCCCCGTACTTTTCCGCTATTTCCGATACGTCGGCCCGACCTTTGCCCCGCATAGTGACCCTGACCCGGCCTTCTTCTTCTCTTAGAAATGCAGAAATCTCCACTCCGTCGATGTTGCGGAGTTCTTCCACAACACCCTCTGTCTCCTCAACAAAGGCACCCGTGTCCGCAAGCATCCGGCGAGTCATCACCGCAACACAGCCTTTCCCTTCGTGAATCAGCTCTATGGTACTCAAAACCGCATTCATAATCTTAATTTTTTCGATGCGTTTTCTTTGATAGATATCCACCGCCACTTTATTGTGATCCATGCCGGTCTCATAGAGTTCCGCCGCCATGAGATGAGTGCTCTTGGCTGTATTGGAGTACATGAAATTTCCGGTATCCGTTATGATGGCTGCATAAAGAGCTTCTCCCATCTGCCGGTCCAACGTGGCGCCCATTTCTTTCAAGAGAAGAAAGACAATCTCCCCCGTGGAGGAAGCGTCGGTGTCCACGTAATTCACGTCTGCAAAAGGCTGCGAGGTGGCATGATGGTCCAGCAGCGCGGTTCGCTTTCCTTTGAGAAAGATTTCCTGCCTTTTCTCGATTCGCATTCGGTCACTGCAGTCTACCGCAATGCACACATCGGGGTCACAATCCGGAAAAACGTAAATGCAGTATCCATCATCGAGAAACCTGAGATTTTCCGGTATTTTATCTTCTATGAGAACGTGCGCCACTTTTCCCTGGCTCCTGAGCGCTCTGCAAAGAGCAGCCGAGGATCCGAGAGCGTCGCCGTCCATTTGAATATGGGGGAAAATGAGCACAGAGTTGGCACGAGCGAGCAGATCTGCGATTTCACTCAGGCAGCTTTGGCTGGTGGTCCTTTTCTCCATCTTCTTCCTTTCCATCTACATGAAGCTCCGCTATTACTCGGGAGATATGGCGGCCGTATTCCAACGAAGTATCGATTTTAAACAACACCTCGGGGACGTGTCTGAGCTTGATCTGCCTACCGATTTCACGGCGTATGAGCCCTTTTGCGCTCCGGAAGGCTTCCAGCACTTCCCTTTTTTTCTCCTCATCGGCCCCCTCTGCAGAAGCCTCTCCGAGTACGGATATGAACAAAGTGGCATAGCTGTAATCAGCTGTTACATCAACCGCCGATATGCTTACAATACCCGCAAGACGTGGATCCTTTATCTCTCTAAGCAACAGGTCACTGACCACTTTGCGGATCTCTTCCCCCAGTCTACCGGTCCGATACCCCTTACCCATTTTGCTACCTCGCTATCTCCTCCATTTTGAAGGCTTCTATTATGTCCCCCTCTTTGATGTCGTTATAGTTTTCGATTCCGATACCGCATTCATACCCCTGATTTACTTCTTTTACATCATCTTTGAACCTTCGGAGGGAAGAAATCTTCCCTTCGTGAATGACGATACCGTCTCTCACAAGTCGGATTTCTGCATTGCGCTGGACTTTCCCCTCCAAAACATAGGCGCCTGCTACCATGCCCGCTCCGGGGACTTTGAAGGTGTTGCGGATTTCAATTTTGCCCAGTACAACCTCTTTAAAAATGGGATCCAACATACCCTTCATTGCTGCTTCTACATCATCTATCACATTATAAATGACCCGATAGGTTCGTATCTCTATCT
>CAYOYO010000027.1:16148-19166 GCA_964408195.1 uncultured Oscillospiraceae bacterium
GGGCGTAGCTCCCTCCTTGAGGACGGCGTCGGCAATCTTCTTCTCGCGCTCCGCCATGGAAGTGATATTTGAACTGGGACGAACATTGAAGCCGATGATGATGGCGTCGGATGTACTGGCTAACATAATATCTGATTCTGTTACAGTGCCAACGCCGGAGTGAATGATTCGCACTTTTACATTTTCTGTCTGCAGCCTCTCCAGTGAGGAAATTAGGGCGCCCACGGATCCCTGCACATCCGCCTTGATGATGAGGTTGAGCTCTTTGACTTCCCCTTCCTTGATCTGGCTGAAAAGTTGTTCAAGGGTTGTGCTGGAGTTACGCACCATTACTTCTTCTCTGACTTTCATCCTTCTCTGTTCGGCAATTTCTCTGGCCACTTTGTCTTCTTTCACAGCATTGAATTCGTCTCCGGCTTCGGGAACATCGTTCAATCCCAGGATTTCCACCGCTGTAGCAGGGCCGGCCTTACGGATATTATCACCCTTAAAATTGGTCATTGCTCTTATTTTTCCGCTGCAGGTGCCCACTACTACGGACATGCCGGTCTGCAGTGTACCGTTTAAGACCAGCAAAGTAGCTACCGGACCTTTGGCCTTATCCAGGCGGGCTTCCACCACGGTACCCATAGCAAGTCGGTTGGGATTGGCTTTCAGCTCCAGGACTTCTGCCTGCAACAGAATCATTTCCAGCAGATTGCGGATTCCTTCACCGGATTTGGCAGAAACGGGAACGCTGATTGTGTCCCCTCCCCATTCTTCCACCAGGACTCTCTGATCGGCGGGAAGATTGGCCAGATCCTGCTTTACACGATCCGGGTTTGCATCCGGCTTGTCGATTTTGTTGATGGCCACTATAATCGGGACTCCTGCGGCCTTTGCATGACTTATGGATTCAATGGTCTGGGGTTTCACGCTGTCATCTGCGGCCACAACCAATACTGCTATATCTGTTACGTGAGCGCCTCTGGCACGCATAGCGGTGAAAGCTTCATGGCCCGGCGTATCAAGGAATACGATTCTCTGGCCGTTCACGGTTACTTCGGAGGCACCGATGTGTTGGGTTATGCCTCCGGATTCCGTGGATGTGACGCTGGTCTTTCTGATTGCATCAAGAAGTGAAGTTTTCCCATGGTCAACATGACCCATGACCGTTATGATAGGAGGCCTGCTCTTAAGGTCGGAAGCTTTGTCCTCAAAGGTCTCAAGTCCCTCTTCTATGATTTCTTCTTCGATTTTATCCACCACAATATTGACTCCCAGCTCAGTACCCAGCAAAACAGCTGTGTCTTCGTCCAGGTTCTGATTCACATTGGCCATAATGCCCAATTTCATCAGCGCCATAATAATTTCGGAGGTTGATTTCTCAATTTGCTCGGACAGTCCTTTTACCGTGATGGGTACGTTGATTACTTTTGAACCCGGTGTCAATGCTTCCAAATCGATGTTTTTCTCCTGTTCTGCGGGTTTTTCTGCCTTCTTCTTATACTTTTTGGGGGCCTGTTTTTCCATGGAAAGAGGTAATTTATCCTCTCTCTTGCGATAATCCTTCTTATCCGCCTTCTCTTTCAGAGCCAGATCTTTGCTTTTCTTATCCCGTTCCTTTTTGGTCAAAGGTGCTCCGGTGTCAGTAGCAGGCTTTTTCGGTCTGCCTGCTATGCCTGCAGCATCCTCACGACCCGGCAGCGGACGGCTGCGATCCTGTCCCTGCGGAGGACGGTTGCGATCCTGTCCCTGAGCCGGACGGGGCCGATCCTGCCCTTGGGCCGGTCGTGTCCGATCCTGCCCCTGGGGCGGGCGGGGCCGGTCCTGCCCTTGAGGCGGACGGGGTCGATCTTGTCCTTGAGGCGGGCGGGGCCGATCCTGGCCTTGAGAAGGTCGTGGTCGATCCTGACCATAGGGGGGACGGCTTCGATCCTGTCCTTGCGATGGACGAGGACGATCCTGTCCTTGTTCCTGCCGTCTTGCAGCTCTCTCGGCAGCGGCCTTTTCCGCAGCTTCTTTTTCTGCAGCGGCTCTCACGGCAGCGGCTTTCTTTGCGACCAGTTCCGCAGCAGCCTCTTCGGCTGCGATATCCGCCGCTCTTTTCTTTATGACCAGACCCTTGGGAACCGCAGGCCTATCTTCCGTTTCAACGACTACCTCATTCCCCATGACCTTATCGGCTGCGGGGACGATTGGCGGAGCGGCTGGAATTTCCGTCCCAGTGGCTTCTTTTGCGGAGAGTGGAGCATCCTCCTTGTCCTTAATCTCCTGTACGGAAGCCGATTTTGGAAGCGGCACACCTGCCGGTGGCTGTACCGACGCGGATTTTGGCAGCGGCACACCTGCCGGTGGCTGAACGGATGTTGCTCTGGGCAGGGGAACTCCGGCCGGAGGCTGCGCCTGTATTCCTTCTCTCTGAGGTTCCGCCGTTCGACGGGCAGCGGGTTTTACTTCCGTTTTGGCTTTGGACTCCGGTTTTTCCCGGGAGATCTTTGACGCTACGGCCGCCGGCTTCACATCAATCCTGACCTCTTTGTCTTTCGCGTCCGCTTTATTCTTTGGAGGTGCCTTAACGATTTTTGTCTCCGCATTCTTCGTGCGGCTATGCAGGATCATATTGGTAATTGCTTTCACATCAATATCCGATATGACGCTATTGTGGCTTTTGGCCTCAATTCCCATACCGTTGATTTTTTCAAGCAGTTCCTTGCTCTCCATTTCAAGCTCTTTTGCGATTTCATACACTTTCTTCGACATAAGCACACCTCACTCTTCCTTCTTACCGTTCTGTCCGTATCTGTCTATCTCTTCCATGATGGCTCTGGCAAGATTCTTTTCCGTTATACCGTAAACGCCCCGGTCGATTTCCCCCGTCATCTCCTGCATGGTTTCCATCGTACCGTATATGCGCATGGCTACATTAGCGGATTCAGCCATAGCCTGAAATTTCTTTTTTGTATTCTCACTCAGATCGGCGGTCAGAACCAGAAGATGTATTTTCCTCCGCTCGATTCCGTAAATGCAGGAATTGTA
>CAYOYO010000028.1:0-13934 GCA_964408195.1 uncultured Oscillospiraceae bacterium
TTAGTGCGGCCTTGTCAAAAGGGAGACAGGGAAGGCACTAAATAAGCAAAGGATAAGCAAACATGTGCTGCCGTAACAAAATCAGGGAGCAGATTTCTCTGCTCCCTGATTGTTGTTGTGTCTGTTGTGTCGTCTCTTTGTGTTTTGAATTTTAGAAAAGCCAACACAAAGGAACCGTCCCGTCCCCTTGTGTTCATTGCAGGCCCAACTTCTCTTTGAGTGCGTTTTGCAGGGTTGCTGAGAAATTGACCCCCGCTTTTTCAGCTTCAACATTAAGCCAGCTTGGAATGCTCAGTGTTTTTTTTACTGCATGGGACCCGGTTCTTTTTTTATACTCTGACATATTAAATTCAATGACAACAATGTATTGTCCTTCCTCAAGCTTGATGTCTTGAGGTGCAGAAGCTTTCGGAATTGGAAGATGCTCCTCTTCCATATACGATAGAACAATTCCCAAAGCATCGAAAGCCATTCGGTAGCTTTCTTGTATGGTATCTCCCTGGGTGTTGCAGCCGTCAATATCCGGGAAAAAAACCGAAAATCCTCCATCCTCCTCCGGCTGAAAAACGGCTGGATAATATAATTGCTCCATATTCATTTATCTCCCCCATAGTAGCGGGGGTATCTGAGCCCCGCATCCTTTAAAATTTTCTGTTCAATGTCCTTTTTCAAATCTCTCGAATGATAAGGAACGGTTGTTGTCCGCCCTGTTTCATAGTTCTTAAAAAACTTGTGAGATCCATCTTGCCAAATCTGTATAAAACCATTGCATTCTAACAACCTTATCATTTGCCTTGGAGTCATAGGCATTGCGCTTCTCTCCTTATTAAGATGATATCACGTATTATTACGTATATCAATGCGGAAGGTAACCATACGAAACATGTTATCAGCAGTAGCGAATTCCATAATTTAACGAATTTCTTTCTACTCCACAAGTCATTCATTATCAACCATTTATTTCCGTTTAGTACGTTAAATGTCCCTCCATAACACACTCCATGAGATATCCATTGGTAACACGGCAATTGATGATCAACTACCAGCAGTTATCGGCAATCTACAGTCAAATAAATAATAAGGTAGCAACTCCCGATACATGTCGAGGGTTGCTGCATGTCAAGGTGCCTTTAATTTGACGCTTCATATTTGATAACGGTGAGAAGAGCACAATAGAACCATTCCCCTATGTTCCCCCTTGTGTTACCCCTGTGTATAGCATTTTGCTCAAATTTACAAGTTTAGGACGCAAAATTTGCTTTGGGGAAAGGATTTATGAGAAATTGAGGAGAAATCCGCCGGATTTCCCCTCAATTATGTCCTAAAGTTGAAAATTTGAGCAATATATAGTCAAGGCCGGCCACCTTATCAGAATCTCTAATAATGAAGGGTGACAGGGAGGCGGTTCTTTTGTGTTGTTTTCGAATACAAAAGAGCCGTCCGAGACCACTGAAAAAAGAACTTTTTACTTTCAAATGTTTAGGCAAAGTTGGCTAAACTGTAAATATGACAATATAAATATCGCTTTTATTAGTATTTTTTACATTTTATAGACAGGGTTTTTCAGTGGTCTCGAACCATCCCCGTGTGTCTCCCCAAAATGGGCTGGATGGATGCAAAAGAGCTAAAAAATATTCTCTTATCAACAGATATGAGATCGGGCAGATGGAAGAAATTTACCCTTACTCGATTGAGTTGAGGTACGCACATGAAATCTTTACAATAGTATATACTAGGGTGTATACTATTGGTGAAATGAGGTGAGTGAAATGGAAACTGCAAAATTATTTGCTAACGGTAAAAGCCAAGCTGTCCGTCTACCAAAAGAATACCGTTTTTCGGGCGATGAGGTTTATATAAAGAAAGTGGGTAATACTGTTATGCTATTCCCAAAAGAACGTGCGTGGGAGACTTTTATTGATGGCCTTAACAGTTTTACGGATGATTTTTTTGTGGACGGCCGTAATCAAGGCGCTCAAGCTCCGAGGGAAACACTATGAGGTACATGCTGGATACAAATATATGTATATATCTCATAAAGAAAAAGCCGGAAAGCGTACTCAAAAATCTTAACTTACACATGGACGAAGGTATCGCTATTTCTGTAATCACTCTTGCGGAGCTCAAACATGGAGTAGAAGCAAGTCAATATCCGGAAAGAAATGCAATTGCGCTAAATCAGTTTTTGTCCATTGTAGACATATTGCCATTTGATGATGATGCGGCTGCAGAATATGGAAAAATTTGTGCAGCATTACGGCGACAAGGAACCACGATTGGAGTTATGGATATGCTGATTGCCGCACATGCAAAGGCAAAAGGACTTATTATAGTCTCAAATAATGTCAGGGAATTTGCAAGAGTTGAGGGACTCGAACTGAAGAATTGGGCATAATAGACTAACAGTAGGTCAAACGAGGAATTCCGTGGAGAATCACCTCGTTTTTTTAACAGTAACGAAAATCACTGTCACATTCGTCTGAATTTCCATGGGTATAATACGAATCAACTTTATAAGAGACCATCTAGAATAATAACAAATACGAGATGGACCTCATCCATTTTAACCGAGCGAACACACCTTCACCTGTTTTCTGAATAGTATTTTGGGTTAGGGCTTGTTGGTTTGCCCGGTATTGTTAACTTTAGTAGCCCACCCTTAATTAAAGGATTCCGAACATTCTTTCTGAAATGATCCCTGTTTTTATATTCCATATACTCTTGGATTTCAATTCTTTTCTGGCTGTTCTACAGAAAACAAGTAACCGCTCCGTATCTTCATTAGCTTGCACGGTAGCATGGTCACTTACCTCAGAAACAAGAGGTATAGTTGTCTTAAATACATCACTTTCTATAAATACCGGATCTGCTCCCGAGTAAACTTTATTATACTTATAAATATTTCGAACTCCTGATCCCAACTCATCCACCCACCCTATTTCCTAAAAAAGTTTAGCAATTGTAGGGTTCTTAGGAAATGGGGAGAAGTTATTCGGGTCTATCATTCCATATGACGGAAGTTCCATAAATCAGAAGTCATGTATCCACAGTGGGGTCTGCTGATTTTAGATGAATGGGGATACGTCACATTCGCAGGTTGCTTCATCACTGGCATCTGCTGATTTTTAATGGGGATAGCAAGCGTCTTAAGTCATTAAACCTGAAACGCAGCTGATAAAAATTCCCATGGTGCCTAGAGAAAAGATTATTGCACTTTTGGGGAATTAGTTATTGCAGTAAACACATAAAGTCACTAATCATGCCGATAATAAGCCCTATCCGGGGTAAGACGATGCCTTCGCCGAATATACAGCCTGATTGAAATAGCCAAGGAAAACGATTTAAATCCGTTCCCATATCTGCAGTATCTGTTTGAGCCGCTTCCGAATGTGGATATGAAAGAACGAGCAGCAACTCCCGATATTTGTCGGGAGTTGTTGTATGTCAAGGTGCTTTTTAACGACATAGATCCATTTTTGCGGAGCCCACTGACGCCGTTACCCTAAAGAAATCATGACCACCCGTCCAACGGGTGGTTTGCTCAGGGCTATAAGCCCTTGCTACCGGCCAGCGTCTAAAGGCGCTGGCTTTTCACTATGTTCAAGCCACTTCGCCGTTGCCACTTTTACTTACCCCTGAAGGGGTGTTTGTATTGCTTCCTACCCCTTGAAGGGGTCTTCATACTCCTTCACACTCAGTTTATCTAATGCAATATCATGCTTTTCCTGTTCCTGAATGTATTTTCGGATAGTCTCTTCGTTCAGTCCCACTGTGCTAACATAGTACCCCTCTGCCCAGAAATGCCTGTTTCCAAATTTGTATTTTAGATTTGCATGTTTATCAAACATCATCAAGGCACTTTTCCCCTTGAGATACCCCATAAAACTTGAAACACTGATTTTAGGTGGTATCATTACCAACATGTGGACATGATCTGGCATCATATGCCCTTCTATTATTTCCACTCCTTTGTAACTGCATAGTAGTTTCAGTACTTCTCCCCAGGCTTTGACGATATTGATTATAGATCACTTTTCGTCTATACTTTGGAGTGAACACTATGTGGTATTTGCACATCCACTTTGTGTGGGATAAACTATTTGCCTTTTTTGCCATTGAATCACCTTTCCTTTTGCTATGAAGTGGCTTGAACACCTACATTATAGCCCTGGGAAGGTGATTTGTGGTATAACCGCTGATGCGCACCCGCATAGCGGGTGGATTTTCGTTTCGCACGCTTCGCGTGCTCAACCGGCCTCTAAGCCGTATTAAAACATGGGGCGGATCGGCTCCGCCCCATGGAAAGTGTTAACTTTTTGGTTCAAATCTAGTTGTTTTACCAGACTACTGAATCAGTACGATGTCAGCAACGAGGTCTTCGTCGATGTCATAGAGCTTGATGTTGTTGCCAACCAGGTTGCTCTTGGACACGCTTGATTTCTCAAATGCATCGCCATCATCATTCAGCGCATATGCAACAGCATCAGCGTCAATGGTGTAGTCTGCCGGGCCGGCAACAGTTACAACGCCTCCGGAGAAAGCAGTTGCCTTTGTCCAACCACCGAGAACAACTTCAGCACCAGCAGCAGCTGTCAGCTTTGTGATCTCGTTGTTGGTATTCAGCGTGAGCTTATACACAGTGAAGTAGTCATATGTTGCTGGGAATTTTGCATATTCGGTGGAAGTGATGTCATAGACAACTTCTTCACCGTCAATCAGCATGGTTACTTGATAGTCAGTTCCGCTTGCAGAAGTCTTTGCTCTGCTGGTTACGACACCATAGATGTCCTCATCTGCCGATCCAAGCCCTGCGATTACCATAACAGTAATCTTGTTGCTGTCGACAAAGTACTCAGCTGAGAATTCCTTATCTTTGGATTTTGCCAGAGTTGTCACACCATAGCAATCCTCATCGTCAGGACCGGACCCCAGAGTTACATCATAGGTAAACATGATAGCGTCGCTTGCAACGATCTTTCCATCATAGTAGCCCTTAGTTGTCAATTCTGTTGTGGCGGCTGTTGGGGCTGACAGTGTAACGAGCTCGATGTAATCGATCACGCCATCCTCATCCAGGCCATATTCGACCAGAACGGGAGCTGCAACCGGCCCTTCAGGAGCAGGAGCTCCCCAAACACCAGCGCCATTAGTAAGTGTGGATGCGTCATTGTAATCCTTGTCAACTTCGAAAACCTTAGTAGTTCCGTCTGCCAGGAACAGTTCAACAGACATTGCGTTCCCGGATGAAAGTCCACCAGCATAATCCTCGGTCTCGAGAATCATAGCATAGTTTTCGCCTTCGGATTCAACGATTTCTACTTCGTAGACATCACCGGCAAAATCGAGGTAGAATTCTACTTCGTCTTCGATATCCAGAGCAGCAAAGTCAGCACCGTCTCCGGAAGCAGCTGCCAGCTCATATGCTTTTCCAGCTACTGTTACTTTAGAGCCGGTAGAGCTGATTTTGGTTACTTCGCCTTTGACAACTTCAGTACCTACTTCGATCTTAGCAACATCGCCTGCGGCATTGTCATATACATATACGACATTGTCTTCATCGATGTCTTCCAAGCTGGCTACGCCAACCAGGTCAAAAGCGGTGAGGTCGATTTCGTCATCATCGTTCAGAGCAAACATGTTACCAGCGATGTTGTCGTCTTCCAGATCGCCATCTTCAAACATAAAGTCGGCACCTTTTGTCACATCCCAATCGGAAATGGAATAGATGTCAGTAATCTTAACACCAGATACCTTAGCCGCAACTTTATACTCGGTTGCTGCAGCAACAGCTTTTCCGGTTCCGTTGTTCTCACCGTTCACAAGGGAAATGATGTCGTCTGTATCGATAGCGGATTTAAGAGCGTAATCTTTTTCTGCTTCGAAATCTGCATCAGCCAAAATGTTAGCGCCGGCAACAACGGCCGCAGCGAATTCACCTGTCAAGAATGTGGATTTCACTTCTTTAACTGCGATAATCTCGTTGTCGCTGTTTGCATAAGCTGTTACATAAGCGCCGTAGAATGCTCTAACATTTACACCGTCTGCAACGTCAGCAGTATCATCGAGGACAAATGCATCTCCAGGATCAGTTGTGCTCGGTGCTGCTCCCTTGTCGGGATCATACAGTTCAGCATCTAATCTGGCAAGCATGGTGTCACCAGCAGAGGCAACGAAATCGCCGTCTTTGTTGGTTTTTCCGATTTGCTGATCAAGAGTCTGGTATACCATGATGGCGATGTCGCCTCTGTTAGCTCCGGCAACACCGGCTTTGATTCCGTCAAGGATTCCCAGTGTCTTAGCCTTTGTAACAAAGTTTGCCGGCCATGTGCCTACCAGGCTGTCAGCATTGTAACCCAGAGCGGCTACCAGCATTGTGGCGGCTTCGTCATAGGATACGGTCTTGTCGGGCTTGAATGTGCCATCGGGATAACCGGCGATGACGCCAAGGCTTGTTGCATAAGCTACATAGCCGTTGGACCAGTGGCCAGCCATGTCAGAGAAGCTGGAAGTGCCTGTTGCATAATCTGCAAGACCCAGCGCACTGACTACGATGACTGCCATCTCGGCTCTGGTTACGATGTTGCCCGGCTTGTAGGTGCCATCGGGATAACCGCTGACAACGCCCAATTCGGTCAGCACGCTAACGGCTTCTTCGCTCTTTTGCCCTGCCATGTCAGACAGAGGAGCTGCGAAAGCCATTCCGAAGCTTCCCAGAACCAGAGACAGTACCAGTACGAATGATAGTACTTTTCTCATTTAAAATTCCTCCTTTAGGATTTTGTCTTCGAAGGGGAGTATTGTTCGCTTTTTTTTCTCAAATCATCCTCCCCTTCTGAAGATAATTTGACATCTTATATAGATACGCGCACAGGAATACTGACGCATGATCTATCACTCTCGATTATACCTCCCGCCCCTCTTTACAGTCAACAACTTGTTTCAATTGTAATATTACTGTAATAAAGGTTTTTGAAGCATTCTCGATGGTTTCGGGGCATTTTCCCCCTATGGATTTATTATAGCAGGGGATCGTTTTTTGTCCATTACAAAGGTGTTACATTCTGGTTATGGTTCAAAGACAGCGTGTATGTGCAAACACTATTTCAATATTTTTATACAGTAAGATTTTAAAGCTGGTATATCATTCTTAATCGTATCCCAAACGTCTAGTACGCTTATACTCCCATAAGCGTGTGCAGCGATATTGCGCATGGCCTTAATGCTTCGCCAGGGTACCTCAACGTTTGCCTCTACAAATTCCTTTGATAATCTCCCAGAAAGTTCTCCTATTTGAAGTATGCACATTGTAACTGCGTTTCTGTATATTTTATCTGAGCTAAAGCAAGCATAATCATCTCCAAATCGGCTAACAGTTTCTTCGATTTCTGCACAGTATTCTAGAATATGGGCAAGAATGCTCAAGTCTTTATCGACCTTCTTCATAAATCAGCACCTCCTCAACAGAGATTTCCTCCTTAAAATCATCACTGAGACTATCAGAGGTAAGTAGGTCTACTGGCAATCCAAAAGCCTCCTCTAAATCAGCATATAAGCCCCCCAAGGCAAATAGACCGCGGATTCTACCTCTTTCTATATAAAAATCTAAATCGCTGTCCATCCTTGCGTCGCCCCTTGCATATGAACCAAATAGAAACATCTTCTCAACACCGTGCTGCTTTGCTATTCCTTTGGCAATATTTTTAATCTCTTCAACAGTAAGCATCTGCATGTCACTTTGCTTCACTGAATTTTCACCCCTTCCTCAACAATCACTTTATAAAAAGGCGAATCAACATTAATCACCTTTCCCAGAGTAATGATCCTTTCAAATTCTCTTAAATTATAACATGGCATCCCTTCTGGGACAATGGAATAAGAGCAGGGCCATGTTGGGGGGCGCCCCTTGCCGTTTACATTATTAATACTTTGTGTTATAATATGTAAGATAGCTGTCCACCACTCCCTCTGGGCTTGATAGGAGTTTTTCCTGAACTAGATACGAGAATACGCCGATTCCTTTTTAAAGCACTGCCAACTGCAGCGAGGACTTGCGAATCACAGCGTGAAGGGATATTCTAGAGCCTCCGTCTACCGGGATGTGTTTCCGTAGAGACGTAAATCGAACGAGGTTTTAAAAGAGAGAGCGGATGCGGTATGGGCGATGAAAGAAGACTATCCTAGTTCTTCAAGATTGCGCCTTGCATAGACCATGCGGTGAATCTCTACCAGCTTTTCCTCTTCATTGGCAGTATAAAAAACGGCGTAGCGATTAACAACCAGGATGCGATACTCCCGAGTCAACGGCTTCGCCGGCTGATAAACGCGCCAAGCATAGGGAAATTCCCTAAGCCGGGAAATGGATGCATCCAAAGAGTCAAGCAGGTCGAGAGCTGCCTTTGGTGCTGCCAATGCTTGTGCAATATAGTTCACTGCGTCTGCAATGTGGCACAGAGGGCACGGGGACGCTTTGTTTGCCATCCCGACCCCCTCACTCAAGCTAACCAAAATGGCCAAATCAGAGCCGGATGGTTAGCTTTCAACCTTCCGGCTCCGCTGGAAGCTAACCAAAATCATCAAACCAAGTCAAGATGGTTAGCTATTGGCCCTCCCGAACCGCCGGAAGCTAACCATAATCATGAAATCGAAGTAAAATGGTTAACGAATCAGTCAAACAGGCATAAGCCAGATGGGAGCCGACATATTGCCTTTTGCCGCATTCAAATCTCCACAATCTTAATTGAAACGGGGGGCGGTGGATTTTTGGGAGACTCAGGCAGCCAACCCGAGACTTTGCCTATACTCCAACGGGCTCATACTTCAATAAGAGTTCTTCCACCTGCATGTGGGATAACACGTCAACGTAATTGAGCGGCTCATCCCAGATATATAGATGCGCCTGTTCGCACAGGCTGCGGGCAAGCAACACATTACCTATACTTCCCAAAGCGCATGCCTAGGCGCACAAAGGCATCGGCGAACCGGTTGTCCTTCCGCAGTTCTACCGCCTTAAATTGGCACAGTTCATGGCAGCACATGCACTCGATGCAGGCGTTGTAATCAATCACCTTGGTATCCCTATCGATGGCCTGTACCGGACAGCTTTCCACGCACATGTTGCAGTGCTTGCACACCTTCGTGTCGATTCTGGGTCTCGTCTTTAAAAAATCGATTACCTTGACCAGGGCCTGCCCCTTGCGTTTTTTGGTGCTGCGGAACCTGTTAGGAAGCTTGAAACCCGGAAGCCTGGGGGGTGTATCGTAATCCCCCACCAGTTCGATCTCCCTCAAATCGGAACACCCAAGCTGCTTTTCCCGGGCGCTCATCAGAATGGGAATGTCCTCAACCTCCATTCCCAGCATGGCAGCAGCCACCGTATCAACGGCCAACGGATCTCTGCCTATGAGAATTTTACCGGCATGGTAGACCTTGCCGGCAGTTGGGCCCTCGCCCTGCATTGCAGTGACTCCGTCCATAATATGAAGGTCCACTTTCACCGCCTTATGAATATCGGCTATCACCATGCCAAAGTCCTTTGGATCGGCGGCGGTACGGTGGTACTCTGCTTTTTTCAATCCCGGAATACATCCATAAAGATTTTTGACAGCACCGGTGTAGATCTGGGCGGAATGGGTTTTCAACTTGGGAAGGTTGATCACAACATCCGCGTCAAACATGGGTTTTGCCAAATACATCTTCTCCCCATGGCCGCCGTCCATGGCCACCTCAACAACGCCTTCCCTGTCAAAGTTTTTTATGACAGCCCCTTCCTCATCGGCTACTTTCATAAGCCCGGAGACGGAAAGAGCCTGTGCCGTAGGCGCGATTCCGGCGATGGCGCCGCCGGAACTGTCTCCGATCCAGACGATGCACCCCAGATTTTTTAGTATTCTTGTCAATGCCCGGACAAACTCGGGATCTGTGATGGCTGCCGTATCGGCAGTCTTCGGCCCGATCAGATTCACTTTCAGAAGCACTTTCATCCCCGGAGATACAAAGGAAGCCCATCCTCCCAAAAGTGCCACTCCCGCATTAATCTTTTCCGTCAACAAGTCGATACTGTACTCGTTGCAATCCTGTAAAACAACTTTGGCCAATCCCGTGTCCCACTTTCCTGTTATGCATTATTACTGTTGAGGGTAGATTTCCCCAATCCATATTATAACATAACTGAACCGGGTAGCATGTTCTCGTGCTACCCAACTTTTCCATTTATGCCATTATACACGCATAGCTCTTTTCCTCCATGTGGTCAACAGTAATCGGCATTTTAGTCACTCATTGTTGCTTTGCCTTGATCGAATCAACGGTAAATTATATTTCAATGATCTACCGTTGCTTTCCGCCTTATCCAATCAGACATGGTCAACGGCTTCACATGCCAAGATTAAGGAACACTGTTTCTCTATCTTCTTCCAAGTGCGATTTTATAGACTTCACTGTCAGCACGAATGGAAATAACAATAATCCTCATTTGCCTATCTGTCATGATTAAATCATAAACGATTCGCAATCCACTGCCCCTGATTTTGATTTTCATAAAACCGGTTAAATTGCTGTGCCCTTTATTACCCAAAGGCTTACCATAACCACCCATTGTAGTTGGCAGGGGATTCTCTGACACCTTCTCGATTGCTTTTAATACCAATAACCTTTGGCTATTATCCAGTCTCTTAAGGTCTTTGTATGCGGGTTCAATATATTTTATCCGCCACTTCATGTGATATCCACTTCAACCGAATCAAGATCACTTTCACAAATCCCCAACTTATTCATGACCTCCTCCTGTGAAATCATGTATTTGGGATTCTCCTCAGCTACTCTGGTTTGTGCCTCCTGAAGAAGATAATAGTCCTCAATAATGTCCAGCATTTCCTGATACCTTTGTGGGTCAACCAAAACGCAAGCAGGTATATTATTCTTCATGACTATTTTGTCACCTGACTCTCTGACCTCTGCAAAGATTTTATTTGCCTCACCCTGATTGAACCGGGAAATAGGAACAAAGGCTTGCAGAACATTTTTAGGGACATGTAATCTGTTCATAACTATCAGCTCCTTTAATGCTATTTTAATCCTTTGTTCCGAATATATCAACTATTTTGTCTATAAATTCATCAATATCTATTATTGATCCACCGGACGCTTCCGGGCTGACAAAGTTGTTCGCCCTTTACCACAGCCGGTGCAGCAGCCAATACTCCATGGTGCTGTCCACGATCACGTAGTCTTCAAAAATCTTTTTAATCCCACCCGCATACTCGGCGGTAAAGCGGAAGTCGAGCCGGCGGGGTGTGGCCTTGCCCCACCGGTTGAGCATGGCTCTGTCCCAGATTTCTCCCTGATAAATGGTTTCCCCCTGCGGATTTTTGCTGCCGGTGGAGGTAAGCGTGCTTTGATAGCCCGGCTCATCGAGGATTTCTGCCGTAACGCTCACCGGCGTCCCCGCCACATGGGCAGAAAGCACAAACCGCTCCCCGGACCAGAAGACATTGGTACCCCTCTTTCTGGGCGCTTTCATGGCAGCATACTCCTGATAGCCTACCCTTTGATTAAACTCTTCTCCGAAGAGGGACAGGTTGTATTTCTTCCGATTCTTTTCCCATTCCTCCGTATGGTTGATCCAGCCGGTGATCTTCCCCTGGGAAAGGACCAGGAAGCTGTAGTTCCCCACCCCGACGCCGGATTGGTCTCTCACGGTGCAGACCACTTGGTACCGACCTGCCTCGGCAGGAATGGGAACTACATCGGTGACCAGGGTTGGATACCTTCCCGCCGCATCGGCCTGAATCCCCGTATGGGTCTGCGCGAACAGTAACCTCCGGTCCCGGTAGAGCTCCGTAGTAAGCCTGAGTTCATCTTTTTCTCCGTCGTTGACTGCGATTTCAAACCGATAGGAATCCCCCTCCTTGACGGTTTTCGGCAAGGTGCCGATGGACTCGATCCAGGGGCCGCTGCTGCCTCCCTCTACATAAAATGTAAGCTTTTCCACATTGGAGAGTTTATCGTAATCCGGGTTCCCGGAAGCCAGGGCAGGCCTCGCTGTATTGTCCTCCTGCCAGTGCTCTACCGTATATTTCCCATCCACGGAAAAGCGGGAAATGGGTTGACTCAGAACCGTTGCCCGAATGGACACTACATGATTGGCCTCATCCAGGATTACCGCTGCATCGGGATGGGGTCCCAGATTGAAGGGGGTGTGGGTATAGCGCCAGTATTCCCTTTTTGAGGGATCCTGTTCATAATCGTAATAACCAATTCCGTAGTACACGGGCTCGTTGATTTTATAGACCAGCCCTTTTTCCTCCTTATCTGCCGGCAGTTCCTGTAGGATGGCCATAGTTGCATTCTCGGCGGTCCATTGGGAAAGGGCGGAGGAATCGGAAAAGGCCTGGGACTCCGCATAGACCTTAACGCCGTCATGAATGGAGTAAATCTTCAGATTACGGATAAAATGGTCGCCTTCCGGCAGGCGGAAGCCAATCTTTGCTCCCTCATAGGTTTCCTTTTGCAGGAAGTATTTCTTCTCGGTTCCGGTGCCGGCGAGGAAATAATCCAGGTTCTGCCACCCTGCTCTTTCCGCATCCACTATCACCGAAGTGATGTTGGTGAAATTCCCCGAGGAACCACGATAAGCATCGGCAGTGAGTGAAAAGGACTTTGTTCCCGAAAGCCGGCCAGGGTTCAGGTCGTAATCCACGGGGCAGTTGGTCATGGCCTCCTGAGGCGTTTTGTTGTAAGCCCGGGAAGACCACTGATGGTAGACCCAGCCGTATTCATTGGCATAATATAGAGGCAGTTGATAGTTCACCGGATAATTTCGGTCGTTCCTCCACACAGGAATCGACTTGGTGGCCAAAAGAGTAAAAATAGCCGTCTTCCCTTCCGGGATCTCAAAATCAAAGGCTCTGCGATCAGGATTGGTGTTTGTCCATATTGTATGGTTCACCTGGCCGATGTTCCCGTCGATGACGGCTGCATTTTCCACATGACCGAAGGATGCCACTTCCGGCAAGGCACGAAAACTGCCTTTCACACGAAGGTATCCCCCTGAAAGCGGCTCCAGAGACAGTGTCTGCCGTTCCACCTCCGGGGTCCCTCCCACCGCTTCCTCCAACAGATCCACCCGGATTTCATCCAGCCACATCTTGGCCCAGATCTGGCTTCCATACTCGCTGGCGTAAAAGGTAATTTTGTGCTCTCCCGGCTGCAGCAGTTCTGGATGGCTGTAATGTCCCGTGCCGGAGTTGGGAACGCAGGCCTTCCAGAGCTTTCCGTCTATTTTCACATAGCTCTGCGTCCATCGCATGGCTCCGCCGCCGTATTCGTAGCCCTTTTGAAGGAGATAATCAAAGGAGAGGAATCCCTGCTTTCCCTCAGGAACTGTAAAGGTGATGGCGGTGGCGTCGGGTGGATAGGGGTGATAGGCGTAACTGTTGCTGCTGCCCTTCCGATAGAGGTCTGCCCCTTTGTAATATCCTTCGCCGATGCAACTCTCCACCAAGGTGAAATAAGGATTTGTCTCCGTGTCCTGAAAGTCCTCAAAGTAGGAGCCCACGGTTCGATACTGACCCGTTCCGAATACGGCCCCTGAAGGCAACCCTGTAATATGGGCGGCTTCCAGCGAATCTCCGGCAAATCCATCCTGTCGCTTGATTTCATATTCATAATAGTAGGTTTCTCCTGCCCGTAGTTGGTAGGATTTTGAAAGGATACCGAATTCGCCGGTCTCTCCGCCGGTGCCGGTTTCTCCTCCGGTGTTGCCCTCCCCGCCGCTGACGGTAACGCCCAAAAGGTTCTTTTCTTCCTCACCGGTGGCGAGTATGGCCTCAGCAAGGCCTGCGCCCTCTACGGAAGCACGGTCTGTGCGAATCAGGGTGGCGTTTTTCGCCGCCAATTTATCCGAAAGCAGATTTAATAGCGGTTGGTCGTATTTT
>CAYOYO010000028.1:14034-19111 GCA_964408195.1 uncultured Oscillospiraceae bacterium
TTGTAAACATAGACCCAATATGCTCCGTTGCATACATAAATTTTCCCGTTGATTTCTCTGGCAAAAGGCACCCTGTTGGAAGTGGTGGGCTCGTTGGTGCCTTTTAGGTATGCCAGTTTCTCATATCCGTCGTAGATCCCGTATAAGGTGATATAGTTGCTGTAGCTGCCGGAGCTTTTTCCATCCCAGGAATAAGCCAGATAATTGCACAGGCCTCCTTGGTCATAGATTGGAATAGCTGTACACTGAGGCGAAGGATAGGCGGAATGCCCGGGGGCGGCAAAGAGCAACTCGTTGTCCCGGCCATAGACCCTAATCCTGGTAATGTAGTTGTCCTCCAGATCTCCCGCGGCATTTCTCTTTCGGGTGACGGAATCCACGATGAGTTTCCCGTCCACATCTATGCCCAAAAGCTTGTGGGATGACAGGCCCAATTCTTCCGACCTGAATTCCAGCGGTTCCAGCTCCACCCCTCCCGTTTCAGGGTCTAAGAGTCCCCGGAACATGGAGTCCTCCTGACCTGCGATAAAGTGAATTTTCCCCTCCAATCTCCTGTAAGTTCCCTCCATGACCGGACCATGGTAGATTTTGTCCACCCTGCCGGACAGGGCAGAAACCCGATAGACTCCGTCGCCTTTCATCGTGTAGATGAACTCTCTTTCTACATAGCAGTTTCTTCCCACTTCCATATCGAGGACCGTAAGAAAGGACCCGTTGTCTTTTGTAAGGATCAGAGTCTTCCCGCCGGAAACAAAATAGAGGTATTGCCCCGTATCGTCCTGTGCAAAATATGGCCCCATCAAAGGCACAGACAGGAGCTGGTCGGTGAAGGTATAGGTCCATAGGGCATTGCCCGGCTCTGTATCCCACTCCTGGCAGCTGATGGTGTAGGGCGGCTCCGGATATCCCTCCGGCTCCGTGTTGGGCCAGCTGGCATCGATTTTATAGAACCTCTCCTCGTCAACGATATAATTTCCATTCTCATAAAAGGTCCATTCTCCCCGGTGTCCAAAGGGTGTGGTGGCCGAAGTGGTCATGAGTGCAACCTGGGCTCCCTGTTCCGAGGCGGTGGGCAACATTTTCTCCAAGATGATCCGCGCATCCACTCTCTGCCGCAGGAGCTCCTGCTCCAATCGGGACAGATTTGCCTTGGCTGCCTGGTATTCAGCGGCCCCTCCCGCCAGTATGGTGATTTCTGCGGTTTTCACATCAATAGGGCTCAGGCTTACCACCGGCGCCACGTTGATGACCTCGGTAACGGCGATTGCCTCCCCTGTCAGGCGGTCTGCTTCCGTCACGTATTCCGGAAGCGTTTCTTCTGTCCAAACATCCTTGGCGAAAAGCCTCACTTCTACGGGGCCTACTCCTTCTTTTCCGAATCCTATTTTTTTGCCTGTGCCGAAGGAGTAGTCAGCAAAGTCGGGGGTTTCTGCCACCGGTATCCAGTCAGCGGATGCGCCCTCCGGTATCCAGTCACCGAATTCTCCCCGTACCCAGTCGGTGGACTCGCCGCCCCTGTAATACCAAGTCCTTTGGATCTGATCCCCGTCGGTAACGGTCCCGTCTTCCGCTGTAATATTGGCCCGGTTGGTCCCCTCATTGCGAACGTAGCAGGATTCGAGAAACAAGTCTGCTTCGGGAGGCTTGTCTTGGGCTACGGAAAAGCTCTGCGTAACCTGGTCGCTCTTGCCCTTCATGTCTGCTACATAGATTGTGTAACGGTAGTCGGTATTTTCCGTGTTTTTGGTCAGGAACTCCAGCTTGCAATGGAGAAAATAAGGATCATTGGCCTGTTGCGAAATCGGCCTGGTCTTGATGGTGGAACCGTTGGCAAGGCTGTTTTCACCGGTTCCCATATTGTGATGGAGGGTGACCGTTTCCCCTGTTTCGGGATGCTCCAGTCTGACCCACAAGGTGGCAAGTTCCGCTTCGGGATCTTTGGCCACGGCTATGTTGAGCGTGGTCTTTCGATTTTGCTTCAAGGGGCCGGTGAGGTTGTGAAGGATCGTAGGCGTTTTTATGACCTGGATTGGTTTGGTTACCGAGGTAAGAGATCCACCTTGCGGAATCACGTTGAGCTTCACATTGTAACTACCGGGGATTTGGAAAGTTACGGCGGCCCGGATGTCCGATATTCGTCTGACAGAACCCCCGGGTGCTGAAAAGCTGTTGTTCGCTTTTCCTTCCGCATAGGTCCTGGTGGCGGACCAGGGTTCTCCATCCACCAGGAAGACGGAGCAATCCTCCGCCGGTGCAGGGTGTCCCGCGTAGGTGACTGGGGGCAGGGAGAGTTCCGGATTTACTGTGACTGATACGCCCGGTTCCGGCTCAGGCGGTAGAACGGGAGGCGGCTCCGGTGGATCCGGCTCTCCTTCAGTGTCCGGCACTTCCGGTGGAACTTCAAAGAGCCTCACCTCCCCCTCCACGGAGAAGGTCTGGTAATAGAGGTTGTTGTCAAAGCGGCTCTTATGAACGCCGATAAACTGCCCTTTGGTCAGCCCGCTATCGGAAAGAACCGAATTGAAGTAGAAGTGCTCCATGATATAGGTTTCTGAAAGGCCGGCACCGCGCCATGCAGAGTTTTCCTGAAGGAAGGCGGTGGCAGTGGCAAACTTGTCTTCATAGGCAAAGCCTGCCTGTATGGCAAATGGCCCTATGTAGTTGACAGCGGTCTGGCTTGCCTTGATCTGAGACAGGGTGAGCCAGTCTTTGTTGTAAGCTGCCGTTCCGGAGTCGGAATCTCTGGGAAAGTCATCATTCCCGTAGAGCCCGCCATTGACATCATAGCCCCAGTAGCGGTACTTGCCGTCTTTGAAGTTTGGGGATCCCGTGGTTTGGTTTGCAGCGTTCACATTGGCCGTAATGCCGTAGACGATGATTCCCTCTGAAAACCACAGGGGTTCGTTAAGGGCGAAGCTGCCGGATCCAACCTTGATCCGGTTCGGCACGGTGCCGTCGGCTTTGAGACCATCGAGAACTCTTTCTTTCTCTGGCTGGGACAGCTGCTCAAAGGTCTTCATCACCGGATTTCCCTCTGCTGCAAAGGCTTGGTCTGCTGCAAAGATGACCATTGCTACGCCGAGCAGGAGGGCCACCGTGAGCAGAAGGAGCACCGGTTTCAGGCTCTTGATCTTTGCCTTTGGCTGGGGCTTCGACTGTGACTGTGGCTTCGTCTGTGACTGAGGCGGTGCCTGTATTTGGTGTTGTGGTTCTGGCTCTGACTGCGACTGTGCTTGTAGCTGTGGCCTTGGTTTTGACTGTGACTTTGGCTGCGCCTGCAGCTTTGTCCCTGGTTTTGACTGTGACTTTGGCTGCGCCTGCAGCTTTGTCCCTGGTTTTGACTGTGACTTTGGCTGCGCCTGCAGCTGTGGCCCTGGTTTTGACTGTGACTTTGGCTGCACCTGCAGCTGTATCTTGTTCGTATTCATATTTTTTTCCTTTTTTATTGCCACGTTCATATGCAGAAGTGAATTCCCTATCAAAGCTACATTCATATCTGAAGGCATTTCCTCATCAAAAGCTATGCTCATCTGCGAAAGCCATTTCCTTTTATTCATATGAAATAAACATTCACCTGGCCGGGTCGTGTTTCCCAGTATTCATCCTCATAGTCCTTTGGGAAAACCATAATTTCATATCCTTCTCCAAGGAGGTTGATCAGCACCGGATACCCCATCACATATTGTTTGCAGATTCCCAAAGTTTTTCCTCCCGAGTCCATTCCGGTAAAGGTCACAAACGCTTGAAAGATTGCAGGACCTTCTTGGGGGAACTCACGGATCAGAATGCTTTCCAATTGGTTTTTTTCCGCAGAGAGATTCCCGTCGAGATTTCGCATGCGGGCCATAAAGGTGCCTTCGGGGGCGGATGGGTCATAGGTTTCCGTGATGATCAACGGCTCGTCCCACGAGCCTTCCTGCGGATTGGTTCCGTTTTCGACTTCTTTGCTCTCCTTCATTTCTGCCTCTTTCGGGTCCTGCGCCTCCATACGCGCTTTTATGCGTTGAACTACCGCAGCGGCCTCCGCCCTGCTCAGTACACCGAAGGGGCGAAATTCTCCGTCGGGGTAACCTGCCAGGATGCCCAGTCCGTAAGCCCTTACAACATGGTATTCATATTGTGTGCGGTGATCCACATCACTGATTTCCATGAGTATCCGGGAATAGTCGCCCTTGTCTTCTTCATACTTGAAAATCCCGCTTGCAATCAGTGCCATGTGGGCCCTTGAGATGGGCCGGTCCAGCAACTTCTGGGGAATGTCGTATTCGGAAAACAGGAAGTTGTTCAGGCCGCTATTGTAATAGCCTATGGCCCAATGCTTACCGCCGGCGTTGTGGCTCTGCCCCAGTTCCGCTGCGGTTACTGCCATTTTGATAAACTCTGCGCATGTCACGGAATCGCCGGGTCGGAAGGTGCCGTCGGGATAGCCGTCCAAAATGTTCTCCTCAGCCATTTTCATGATGTTGTCATAAGCCCAGTGGTCGGGTTTCAGGTCCGTGAATCTCTTTGGACTCTCAGCTCCAAAGACCTGTAAACTGCCCAATAACAGGGCGGCTGTAACAAATGTGGCCAGACTTACTCTTACTGGCCTTATGGCTTTCTTTTTCATATTGACCTCCTGTGATTTTCAGCAAATTCGCTAGGGTCGGGCAGGTCTGTTAGTTCAATGCTGGGAACTCTATAACCTGCCATCTCCCTCGAGTTCCTAAGCTTTCCGCATTGGTTTACCGTTGGGCAGATAATGATATCTATTTACTTCTTATGATTCCATATATTAACATTTTATCACGGTATATCCCCCCGTCAATACAAATCTTTCCATTTAATGTAATTTCTTTGTTGCTCCTCTATAGGTATAAGTGCAGCTTTATTTGATGTGACCTTATTTGGAGCGAAGCAACTGCAATTGCTGTTTTTGAACCGCTCCCTGTCAAGTAGACAGTTTAAAACTCCCATTCCTTGTTGCTTCGCTGGGCGAGAAGGCAACAATATTTTGCCTTTCTTAGATTATTGTTGCCCCGGGGGGCTTCGGCAAGGGGCAGAAGGCAACAACTTTCCGCTCATTCTTCAATTGTTG
>CAYOYO010000029.1:0-4156 GCA_964408195.1 uncultured Oscillospiraceae bacterium
TGTCCACCGAGAGGATTTACGAGGGAGCGATCCTGAACCTGCGGAAAGACAAAGTCACCGTTGTAGGAGGGAAGACTTCCTATCGGGAAATTGTGGAGCACCGGGGTGGCGTGACTCTGGCGGCTGTCACCGAGGAGAAAAAAATGGTGTTGGTGCGCCAATACCGCAAGGCTGCCGGGAAAGTGGTCCTAGAAGCCCCCGCAGGGAAGATCGAAACTGACGAAGACCATCTGGAAACTGCAATCCGGGAATTGAAGGAAGAAACAGGATATACAGCGGGGGAAATAGAGCATGTCACATCCTTCTACTCCTCCATCGGTTATTCGGAAGAGGTGATTCATCTATATTATGCCACCGGCTTGACTCCCGGGGAGACCAACTTTGACGACAATGAAGCACTGGAAATCGTCGAATACGATATCTCACGGCTTAAGGAAATGGTTCTGACAGGAGAAATCGAAGATGGCAAGACTATTGCCGCTATTTTAATAGCTGCTGCAAAAGAGGGGATATAAGAGCTTCCACAAGGCAACCTACAAGCAACAAGATTGCTGTGAGCCCCTGAAACGTCATGAAAGAGCTTGCTTTTCCCGTGAGGCTCTTTTTTATGTGGAGTGGCCCGGAAGACAGGAGGTCGAAAGACAGCCTGAGGGAAGCTGCCGAAGCACAGCACAATGCGGGAATCAGGAACAGATTCGCCGGCAGCAAGGTAAGGAGAACTAGCAGGACTCCTCTTGCGCCCATTGTATCCATAAGCAAAGCGGCGGAAAACCCAAGAGCGGCACCTTTGTATATTAAGGCGAATGGAGCTGCGGGAAACCCGATAATGGTAATGCCCGATAAAAGGATGATCAAAAAGAGACCAAAATTTGTGGCCAGCGATTTCACAAGCAGTTCGGGAATGAAATTGCCCGTAGACTCAGGCAGTAATAGGTGGAAGTCCAAAAAACTCCACATGCTTTCCTTGGCCTCCGATGAGAGAAAGAGTTCGGTAAAGCTACCTAGAGAGATGCCGAGGACAAAGCAAAAAAATACGGCAATCAGGAGATGCATATTTCCATACAGAAGGGATTTCATCTTGGTAGACGGGTTTCGCCGCATGGCAACCTCCCACTTTTCCTCTGCAACAAAGGACTTCTCCAACCAATGTATGTCCAATGTGGCAGGGTTAGTACACCTTTTGCCGGTATTTTGGAAGAACAGAGAAAAGATTATTGTCAACTGGAGGGGGGTAGTTTATACTGGAAAGACAAAAGGGAAAGGGGTTTACTATGGAGGCTTATCTCTCGGAGTATCGGGAATATCTGACCCAAAAACGGACGATGGCAGAGAATTCATTGCTGGCATACGGGAGAGACGTTCATGATTTCTCCGTTTTTCTTCAGGAAAAAGGGATCACGGATCCTCGCCACGTAACGAAGACAGAAGTCATTTCTTATTTGCTGGCCCTTAAAAACCAAGGGAAGTCGGCGGCAACGGTAAACCGCAAGTTGGCCTCCCTTCGGGGGTTTTTCCAGTTTATGCAGTCGGATAATGGGTTGCTTCAAAATCCCACCGAGGGACTTCGGTCACCCAAGATAGAACGTAAAAAACTGGAGTATCTTTCCGTTAACCAGGTGGAACAGCTACTTGGGAAGCCCGATGAGTCCCTGAAAGGGAAACGGGACAAAGCCTTGCTGGAAATGCTCTACGCATCGGGAATGCGGGTCAGCGAAGCCGCAGGTCTGGATTTGTCCGGAGTCAACCTTCGCATGGGATTTATCGTCATTGACGGAACCTGCGGAAAGGCTCGGGTCATCCCCCTGGGAAGACCTGCCCGTGCGGCCTTGGAAGTCTATATTTACGAGTCCAGACCCATGCTGGTGCGAGGGTCCGAAACACAGGCCCTGTTTCTCAACTATAACGGAGAGCGGCTCACCAGGCAAGGGATCTGGAAAATCATCAGAGAAAGTGCGAAAGCCGCCGGAATCCCCATGAAAATAACTCCACAGACCCTGCGAAACTCCTTTGCCGTCCACATGATACAAAACGGAGCGGATCTTCGAACCTTGCAAGAGCTTCTGGGACACGAGGATCTGACCGCAACCCAGATTTATCTTACTTTCTCCAAGAACCGAATTAAAGACGTATACGACAACACCCACCCCCGGGCATAAAAGGCGAAAAAAATGCTTGCCTCAGAGGAAGGTCTATGTTACAATAAACGACGGTGTATTACGGACGGTCCGCTGGATATAGCCTGGAAAAGCCGGGCGCTTGGATACCAAGAACGTCTTTGGGGAGAGGAGGAACCAATATGGACATCATGAAAGTCATCGAGCAGGACTATGTAAAAGCAGACCTGCCAAAGTTCAGAGTCGGAGACACGGTAAGAGTCCACATCAAGATCAAGGAAGGAACCAGAGAAAGAATCCAGATCTTTGAAGGCTTTATACTAAAAAAACAAAACGGAGGACTCAGCGAGACCTTCACAGTGAGAAGGATCGCGTCCGGAGTAGGCGTGGAAAAGACATTCCCGCTCCATTCGCCGAGGATCGACAAGATCGAAGTGATCAGAAAAGGCGATGTCAGAAGAGCCAAGCTGAATTACATGAGAAAGAGAACCGGTAAGGCAGCGAAAATCAAGAGCAAAGACAACAACTAAAAACAAAAGGGACCTTCTCGGGGTCCCTTTTTTTCAAATCATTTCATTGAAAGGGATTGTCGGCCTAAGTCAATTCTTATAGGTCCGATAGCCATTATGAAAAACATTCCCCGGAATGGAAGGGGGAGAAACGAAAAATGATAGAACACATCAATTGGTATCCCGGTCACATGAAAAAGACTCGGGAGCTGATACAGGAAAACTTAAAATTGGTGGATACGGTGATAGAAGTGGTGGATGCTAGGATACCGGTTTCCAGCAGAAATCCGGTCATCGACCAGCTAATCAGCGGCAAGCCCAGAATCCTGGCCTTCAACAAAAGCGATCTGGCCGACGAGAGAGCGGTGGAATCCTGGATTGCTTTTCACAGAGAGCAAGGAATCTACACAGTGGCCATAAATGCAAATCTGGGCCTTGGTGTGCCCAGGTTGCTGAAGCTACTGGAGGATATTCAAGGGGAGAGGAATCGGGAACGTCTGCGAAATAAGCCTCTGCGGTTGATGATTGTGGGCGTCCCCAATGTGGGAAAGTCCTCATTAATCAACAAACTGACTTCCAGAAAGAGTGCCAAGACCGGCGACCGCCCGGGGGTGACCAGGGGCAAGCAGTGGCTTTCCATGGAAAACGGAATGCAACTGATGGATACACCCGGAATCCTTTGGCCAAAATTTGAGGATCCAAAGGTCGGCATGAACCTGGCTTTCTGCGGTTCCATCAAAGACGAAATCATGGATATCGCCACCCTAGCCATGGAACTGATCGGAGTCCTGTCCGAAAGCTATGGGGAGATGCTGATCCAAAGATACAAGATTGAAGCACTGGGAGAGACGCCCCTCATGACCATGGAAGCAATCGCAGAAAAACGTGGCTTTCTGCTGCCGGGTAAACGTATCGATTATGAGCGCACCGGCCGGACCCTTCTGGATGAATTCCGCAGTGGGGCCATCGGAAGAATTACATTGGAATATCCCTCCAGGGCACAATAGCCGGCTCTATTCCCTTTCCGGAGGCAGATACTATGAAAAAGGAAGAACGACAGCTGCTCCTTTTGGAGAAGCTGGCAAGGATGAAAGAATATGAGATGGCCCTTTATGAAAAAGGCATCCGCTATATAGCAGGGGTGGATGAAGTAGGCAGAGGGCCTCTGGCAGGGCCGGTGGTAGCTGCGGCGGTGGTGTTGCCGCCGGAGTTCAGCCTGCTGGGTGTGGACGATTCCAAGAAGCTGTCGCCGAAAAAGCGGGAAGAACTCTACGAAGGGATCAAAGGGATTGCTGTTGCCTACGGCATCGGTTCCGTAGACAATGAGACCATCGACCGGATCAATATCCTGGAGGCTACCAAGTTAGCCATGAAGGATGCCTTGCGGGAGCTTGAAGCAAATCTGAGGGCGAACCTGGGAGAAAACTGGAAAGGTCTTACCGGGGATTTACAGAGGCAGAAACCCTGTTGCATTCAGCACATCCTCATCGATGCCCTCACCCTCAGGGATGTGCCAATACCCCAGACTGCCAT
>CAYOYO010000029.1:4166-15863 GCA_964408195.1 uncultured Oscillospiraceae bacterium
GCCGGAGCCAGCGTGTCCATTGCCGCAGCATCCATCTTAGCCAAGGTGACTAGAGACCGTATGATGGAAGAATACCATGCCATCTATCCTGACTATGCCTTTGACAGCAACAAAGGCTATGGGACGAAAGCCCATTACGAGGGAATCTATCGGAATGGCCTCTGCCCCATACATAGAAGAACATTCCTAAAATAATTTTCTAACAGTAGGAAAGAATTGCATATGGATCTGTCCCCGTGACCGGAAAACCTGACAAGGGGTCTGTCCCCGTGACCGGAAAACCTGACAAGGGGTCTGTCCCCGTGACCGGAAAACCTGACAAGGGGTCTGTCCCCATGGCTGACTCGGATTTTGAAAGCGCTTGACAAACAGCGGTCCATGGTTAAAATGGAACTATAGCTTTCGAGGAAGCGAATGAATAAAGTTGCGTTGATCAAGAGGAGTAGCAGAATACCCTTCTACAGAGATGGAACCCGATACCCGAAACACGGGCGAGGCTGAGAGGTTCGGAAAGCAGGATTTTGTGAAGGTCGCTTGGGAGCATGGAAAAATGAGTGTTGTACAGATTGCTTTTATAGTAAGCCGCGACAAGGTGGCCTGATTTAAGCGTTGTACAGAATTAAGGTGGTACCGCGGAGCATTCCGTCCTTATGCAGAAGCATAGGGTTTTTTTTATTTTCGGGAGAGCCATCAATCAGTAAACCAATGCGCCTGACTCAGGAGCATCAGAATCGGAGGGGTGAAAGTGGAAAAGAATTTAAGCAAGACATACGACCCAAAGCAGTTCGAAGAAAAATTATATGAGCGGTGGGAAAAGAGCGGAGCATTCCATGGAAAGAGGGACAAATCAAAAAAGCCCTTCACCATCGTTATGCCGCCGCCAAACATCACAGGCCAGTTGCATATGGGCCATGCACTTGACCACACATTGCAGGATGTTCTGACCCGTTGGAAGAGAATGCAGGGCTTCGACACTCTCTGGCTGCCGGGCAGCGACCATGCCAGCATCGCCACGGAAGTGAAGGTGGCGGATAAGATCCGTATCGAGGAAGGCAAGACGAAAGAAGAACTGGGTCGGGAGGAATTTCTCAAGAGAGCATGGCAATGGAAGGAAACCTATGGCGGCAAAATTACCGAGCAGTGCAGAAAGCTGGGTGATTCCTGCGATTGGGAAAGAGAACGCTTTACCATGGACGAGGGCTGCAACAAGGCTGTTGTGGAATTCTTCGTGCGGCTTTACGAGAAGGACCTGATCTACAAAGGAAACCGCATCATCAACTGGTGCCCCAGCTGCGGCACATCCCTTTCCGATGCGGAAGTGGAGCATGATGATAAAAACAGCAAGTATTATTACATTCGCTATCCCGGTGAAGACGGAAGCGAAGGCATTGTAGTAGCCACCTCCCGGCCGGAAACCATGTTCGGCGATGTTGCCATTGCCGTAAACCCGGCGGATGAACGCTACGAGAATATGATAGGACAGACAGTGATCCTTCCTCTGGTGGGAAAGGCCATACCCATCCTGGCAGACCCTTATCCGGACCCGGAAAAGGGGACCGGAGCCGTAAAGATTACTCCTGCCCACGATCCCAACGACTTTGAAGTGGGCTTAAGACATAATCTCCCTCAACCCTCCTGCATCAACGAAGATGCCACCATGAACAGCCTGGCAGGAAAGTATGAAGGAATGGACCGCTACGAATGTAGAAAAGCCTGGATTTCGGACCTGAAGGCGGCCGGTTATCTGGTGAAAGTGGAGGACATGGTCATACCCGTGGGCGAATGTTACCGCTGCAAAGATGCGGTAGAGCCCATGCTTTCCGAACAGTGGTTTGTTCGCATGGAAGCCCTGGCAAAGCCGGCTATGGAGGCGGCGGAAAAAGGACAGCTAACCCATGTCCCGGAGCGCTTTGAGAAAATCTACCTTCACTGGCTGGAGGAGATCAGGGACTGGTGCATTTCAAGGCAGCTCTGGTGGGGACATCGGATTCCCGCCTACTATTGTCAGGATTGCGATGAGATTATGGTACGAAGAGAGGCTCCGGACACATGTACAAAGTGTGGCAGCAACAATATAAAGCAGGATGAAGACGTGCTGGACACCTGGTTCAGCTCAGCTCTCTGGCCTTTTTCCACCCTGGGCTGGCCGGAGCAGACGCCGGACCTGGAACACTACTTCCCCACGGATGTTCTTGTCACCGGCTACGACATCATATTCTTCTGGGTGGTGAGAATGGTATTTTCCTCTCTTTCGATGATGGGGGAGGTGCCTTTCCACCACGTCTATGTCCATGGTCTCGTGCGGGATGGGGATGGACGTAAGATGAGCAAATCATTAGGTAACGGCATTGACCCTCTGGAAGTCATCGACCAGTACGGGGCCGACGCCCTGCGCTTTATGCTGGCCACAGGCATCAGCCCGGGCAGCGATATCAGGTTCAAGCTTGACAGGCTGGAATCCTGCCGGAATTTTGCCAACAAGCTTTGGAACGCTTCTCGTTTCGTCATCATGAACCTAAAGGACGAAGAGGGGAAATTCAGGCCTATGGCAGATGCTACCGAAGGCATTGAGAACCTGAAATGGAAGGATGAAGACAAATGGATTTTCACAAGGCTCAACGAAGCGGTAGCCGAGGTTACATCCAATATGGATAAATACGATCTGGCTCTGGCAGGGCAAAAAGTCCATGAGCTCATTTGGAACGAATACTGCGACTGGTACATCGAACTTGTCAAGGCCAGGCTTTACGGGGAAGACGAAGAGGATAAAAAGGTTGCTCGCTATGTGTTGGTGAGGGTGCTGAAGGATATGCTGGCCCTGCTTCATCCCTTTATGCCCTTCATTACCGAAGAAATTTGGAGCTTCCTCCCCGGCGACGGAGAGATGCTCATCACCGTCGAGTGGCCTGTTTACAGGGAATCCCTGAACTTCCCGGAAGAAAGCGAGCGCATGGGTCTTGCCATGGAAATTATCCGCAGCATTCGAAATATAAGGGCGGAAGCAGAAGCTGCCCCGTCCAGAAAGTTGCGGGCTTTGATCTTGCCGGAGGAGAATGCGCGGGATGAGGTCAAAGCCGTGGAAAGCTATCTCATCAACCTGGCAAACCTGACGGAAGTGCGGTTTATCGGGGAAAAGAGCCAGATTCCGGACGAGGTCATGTCTGCGGTGATAAGCGGTGCTGAGATATTCATCCCACTGGATGACCTGTTGGATTACAATGCGGAATATCAGAGGCTTGAAAAAGAGAAAGCCAGATTGGAGGGTGAGCTGCTGAGGCTTTCCGCCAAACTCGACAGCCCGGGCTTTGTAGCCAAGGCTCCGGAAACAGTGGTTGCTGCAGAACGGGAGAAACTGGCCAAAGCGGAGTCCATGCTGGAAAAAGTGGAAGAAAGGCTTTCCATCGTCAGGAAGAAACTATAAGGGTGCTATGAATTACGAAGAAACCATAGAAAAAATTCACGGATTCCAAAAATTCGGGAGCAGGCTTGGCCTTGAGAGGATGACGGTGCTGATGGAACTTCTGGGCAATCCCCAGGACCGGATGCAGGTGATTCACGTGGCCGGAACCAACGGAAAGGGCTCCGTCTGCAGGTACCTGGCTTCTGTGTTGCAGGAAAACGGGTATAAGACGGGGCTTTATACCTCGCCATACCTTGAGAGATTTACAGAACGAATCGAATATGACGGCAGGGAGATATCAAGAGCAGAACTGACAGAATGCGCAGCAGTGGTTTTCCAAGCCGTAGACCGGATGCTGGAAATAGGCTATGAATCACCCACGGAGTTTGAGCTTGTGACAGCCATTGGATTTGTATATTTCAGCCGAAGGCCGATGGATATTCTGGTGCTGGAAGTGGGTCTTGGGGGCCGGGGGGATTCCACCAATATCATCAAAGCGCCTCTGGCTGCTGTCATCACCTCCATCTCCTACGACCATATGAATGTTCTGGGGGAGACTCTGGCGGAAATTGCCGGAGAAAAAGCCGGAATCATTAAGGTATCCTGTCCGGTGGTTTCCAATGTGAAAGATCCGGAAGCAGCCGCGGTGATACGGAAGACAGCAAAAGAACGTGGCTGCCTGTTTCTGGATGCGGCAGGGAGAACGCCCGCCGATGTGAAAAAATCTCTTGATGGCTATTCATTTACGGTTGATTCCTTTTCCGTTGAACTTTCCATGATCGGTATGCACCAGGTAGAGAATGCCATCTGTGCACTGACAGTGATTGAGATATTGGCGAAAAAGGGTATAATAAAAGTTGAGGCGGAAAAAATCAAAAGAGGGCTCAAAGCGGCTCGCCAGAAAGGACGCCTTGAGGTTTTGCAAAAGGACCCCCTGCTGGTTATAGATGGGGCCCACAACGAAGCCGGTGTGAAAGCCCTGACCAAAGTAGCGGAGGATCACTTCCAAGGACAAAAGCTCCTGCTGGTCATTGGTATGCTGGCGGATAAGGAAGTGGACCGGCTGGTGGAAGACTTTTGTACCATTTCCGGAGACATAGCTACTACGGAACCGGACAACCCCCGTAAACTGCCGGCGGAACAGCTCTGCTCCGCTGTGAACCGGGCGGGATGCCCTTGTGTGGCTTTGGGGGACTGGGAGCAAGCGTGTCACTATATCCGGAAGCAAATGGGGAACTACGACGCAATCCTCGTTTCCGGTTCTTTGTATCTCATCGGTAGGGTAAGAGGGCAATTTGCACATGAAAATGAAGAAGGTATTGCTGGTTTATAACCCCCAGGCAGGAAACGGGCTTTTTAAGGCCAATCTGGACAAGATCATTGAGATGTTTCAAAAAAAGCGCATGCTGGTCGTCCCGGTTCGCACAGACAAACCGGCGTATATGAGTGAAATGTTTCTCATGGCCAAGGCGGAGGGATTCTGCAAAGTCATTGCGGCCGGTGGCGATGGCACAATCAACAATGTGGTTAATGTCATGCTCAACAGCGGCGTCAATTTGCCTGTGGCAGTCTTCCCTTCCGGAACGGCCAACGATTTTGCCTACTATTTTGATATTCCCCATACCATCGAGAGCATGGTAAAGATCGCGACAGAAGAGAACTATACACATGTGGATTTGGGCTGCGTCAATGGTAAATATTTCATCAATGTGGCAGCCATGGGGTTTCTCGTGGATGTGAGCCAGAAGACAGACTCCAATATAAAAAATACCCTAGGCGTTATGTCCTACTATCTGAAGGGGGTCAGCGAGGTCCCAAAACTACAGCCCATTCCCATAAAAATAGAAAGCAAAGAGTATTCCGGCACGGAGAAAATGTACTTCATGCTGGTGATGAACGGCAGATCGGCCGGTGGCTTCAAGAGGGTAGCTCCTGATGCGAGAATCGACGATGGGCTATTAGACGTGTTGTTGTTTCGGGAAATGCCCATCACGGAGTTGCCCGGCCTTCTGATTAACTTCATGCAAGGGAATCACTCCGAGAACAAAAATGTAATTTTTTTCCGCACCGACAAGCTTCATTTGGAAACGGACGCAGAAATCGGCACCGACGTGGACGGAGAGAAGGGATGCGAGTTCCCTTTGGATATTACCTGTGTTCCGAAAAAATTGTGCGTTAATACACTAAGAAAGGATATGGAGGGATCAAATTGGTAAATTATAAAATCAGTGTAACCGAAGATTACGACAAGCTGGTAGAGATGTTCATCCGACACGATCTGGAATTTTCCTTCGATGAACCGTTGCCTACCGATCTGGTCAAGTGCTGGAAGGCAGAAGATTCGGATGGCAGACTGATCAGCGGCTGCGTCCTTGCCATGCGGGGGGGAGAGTACATAATCGACGGCATTGCCACCGAGCCGGAATATCGTAAGGAAAAAATCGGCGGAACCCTGCTGCGGCTGGCTCTGGAAGAAGTTCATGGAAGAGGAGGCAAAGAGGTCTACCTGGTGGCCAAGGCACCGGGATTTTTCCGGAAGCACGGGTTTGAGAACATAGAGGCTTCTTCGGTACCGGATCTTTTTGACTGCTGTTCCTGTCCTCAGTTTCAGAAGACCTGCTTTCCGGAAGTCATGAAACTTGTCCTTTAAAAACATGGGCGGTTCCCTTTAACGGGTACCGCCCATATCCATGGGTTCTCAGTTGTTTTTTACCTGTTCGATCTTGGCTTCCAGCTCCGCTATGGCCTCCTGGGCCGCTTTGATTACCCCGCAGAACTCCACACCCGGGCCTTCGTTCGCATCTTTGATTTCTTCGAAATAGAGTTTGCCCAAATCGATGAAGGCCTGCTGGATCTTTTTCTGCTCGCCGGAAATTTCATTTTTCAGTTTGGTGATTTCTGCCAGGTCTTTCGCCTTTTCCGCAGCATCACCGGCAACCTCGCCGATCTTATTTCCCAAGTCCTTGAAAAAAGCCATAATCATACCTCCTTTTTCTTGTATTATATTCCAGTCGATTCAACATTACAATAGAAAAGCAATAGACCTTCTTTCCTTTTCTTCTTGGCGTGGAACAGAGGGCTTTTTTTGCTGAAGGGGCATAGGCGGTTCCTGCTGTGAATAAGATGTTAGAAAGATTTTACATGGAGCAGCCGAGGATGTCGAAGATATGAAGATCAAGAAACAAAGAGACCGGGGCCAAAAGGTGATGAAGTCCCTGTTGTTATCCCTGCCGGTAATCGGTGTGGTGCTTTTATTGGTTGTCGGGAGTAATTTCACCGGCTTTTCTCATCTGCCCGGAGTTTTCGGTCAGGAAAAAAAGCTACCCATTTATTCTGTGGAAACAGAGGAGAAAAAGATAGCCATATCCTTTGACGCGGCTTGGGGTAATTCTCACAGCAAGGCCATTCTGGATATTTTAGATCAATACGGAATCAAAACAACTTTCTTTCTCGTGAAGTTCTGGGCGGAGAAATACCCGGAGGACGTGAAGGAAATCAGCAGCAGGGGCCATGAGGTGCAAAATCATTCCGCCACCCATCCGGATATGACCACTCTCTCGCCGGAGGCGATAAGAGAGGAAGCGGAGTCTACGGCGTTAACCATCGAAGCCCTGACAGGGACGAAGCCTGTTCTCTTTCGCCCTCCCTTCGGAGCCTATGACAACAAGGTAATAGAAACTCTGGAGGAACTGGGCTACAAGGTGATTCAATGGTCGGTTGACAGCTTGGATTGGAAGGATATCACAGCGGACCAGATCGTTGAACGGGTGGTTTCACGCATCGAACCCGGGTCCATCGTGCTTTTTCATAACGATGCTGCCTATGTAGAAGAGTATCTGCCGCGAATTCTGAAAGAGGTCACAGAGCAGGGCTATGAAGTAGTACCCATCAGCCAGCTTATCTATTGGGAGAATTACCACATAGATCATACGGGAAAACAGATACCGGATTAGCAAGGAGGGGCAAAGAAATTGGATAGCTGCGGGGAGACAAACCGGGTGGAGTTGTCCGGCACCATCATAACCTTACCCGAATACAGTCATAAATCTTATGGGGAGATATTTTACTGTCTCACATTGGCCACCAGGCGCAGAAGCGGCTGTTGCGACAACATCCCTGTCATCGTATCGGAGAGACTTGTCTGGGACATGGAGCTGACAGAGGGAGAGACCGTCGGGGTAGATGGTCAGATCCGCACCTACAACGAGATCGTTGAAGGCCGCAACAAATTGAATATTGTGGTTTTTGCCCGGGATTTCATGGTCCGGAAGGAAGAAGACTGCGACGCTAACAAGGTATTCCTAGAGGGATATCTGTGCAAGCCGCCCATTCGCAGAATTTCTCCGCTGGGCAGGGAAATCTGTGATATGATGCTTGCCGTCAATCGGATGTATAATAAATCGGATTATATCCCTTGTATTGCCTGGGGGAGAAATGCGGTCTATGCAGGGAGTTTGTCTGTGGGGACTAAGATACAGATCTGCGGCAGAATTCAGAGCCGGGAATACAGAAAACGGCAGGAAGACGGCAGCCTGGTCACCAGAACCGCCTACGAAGTCTCCATTATCAAAATCGAAGAATAGAGGCCCTGCAAGACAGGTGGTCGGATAGAAGTTTAAGCGTCCACAAAGCGTCCAGCATTGCATTGCATTTGAATTTTCCCTATGATAAACTAAAAAACAGACCTGTTCAGCTGTATCCGTTGTAGAGCTTTCACAGAAGAGGAGAATGCAAATGCAAATGCGAATCGTAATAGATGGAATGGGCGGCGACAATGCTCCTTCCGCAATTGTTCAGGGTTGCGTCGAGGCGGCGGCCTTGATTTCACATCGTATTTTTATCGTCGGTGATGAAGAGCAAATCTATAAGGAACTGGATAAATATAAATATGACCCGGAACAGATTCAGGTGATTCACGCGTCCGATGTCATTACAAATGACGATGCGCCTGTGCGGGCAGTCCGGACAAAGACCGAATCTTCCATGGTAAAAGGGATTACCATGCTGAAGGAACAGAAAGCGGATCTCTTTATTTCTGCCGGCAACACGGGAGCCATTATGGCCGGAGGTCTTTTTATTCTGGGGCGAATCCAGGGGATTGACAGGCCGGCTCTGGCTGCAACCTATCCCGTACTTCTTGGGAAAGGCGTCTCTCTGCTGGTAGATTCCGGGGCAAACGTGGAATGCAAGCCCAATAACCTGCTGGAATACGCCACCATGGGGAGCATTTATATGCAGAAGGTGCTGGACGTGGACAGGCCTACCGTGGGGTTGGTCAATGTGGGGTCGGAAGAGACAAAAGGTACGACCATCGTGAAATCCGCTTACGAGCTGCTTAGCAGAAGCCGCCTGAATTTCACGGGAAATGTGGAGGCGAGAGATGTACCCAAAGGGGTGTGCGATGTAATTGTCTGCGACGGCTTTGTGGGAAATGTAATCCTTAAGCTGACAGAAGGGCTTGCCTGGAGTATATTGAAGCTCCTGAAAGTCAAATTCACCTCCGGAATTGTATCCAAGATGGGTGCCCTGCTCCTTTCTGGGAAATTCAAGGAGATCAAAGAGGAATTTGACTACTCCGAGTATGGAGGGGCTCCGATTCTGGGAGTGAAGGGTGCTATGGTGAAGATGCACGGTTCTTCGGGAGCCAAGGCCGTGAAGAATACCATTTTAAAGGGGATTCCATTTGCGGAAAACAATGTGGTGCAGATGATTCAGGATTCGGTCCTTGATCTTGAGGAAGTGATTATCAGTGAATGAGTCTGCATTTGAAGAAAGAATCGGTTATGTGTTTTCAGATAAATCCCTGCTGCAAAAAGCCCTGACCCATAGTTCCATAACCAATGAGACCCCGGAAGGGTCAATCCGCAACTACGAGCGGCTTGAGTTTCTCGGGGATGCAGTATTCGATCTGGTGATCAGTGAATATCTGTATCACCGGATGGGGGATATGGAGGAGGGAAGGTTGTCGAAAATCAGGGCAATGGTGGTCTGCGAACGCTCTTTGGCAGAACGAAGCAAAGCTTTGATGGTGGGCAAAGAACTGGTCCTCGGTCGGGGGGAAGAGTTGAACGGAGGCCATGGAAGCGCTTATCGGCGCTACTTATTTGGACAAGGGTTACGAAGCCGCGGCATCCTTCGTGATTTCCACATTTGAGGAAACCATCGAGAAAGCGCTGGCCGGAGGGCTTCACATGGATTATAAAACAGAGCTTCAGGAGTTCCTCCAGGCACAAAAGGATCCGAATATCCATTACCATGTAGACCATGAGGAAGGACCGGCCCACCAAAAGATCTTCTATGTCAGCCTTTGGGACGGGAAGGAAAAATTGGGGGAAGGTACGGGAAAGACAAAAAAAGAAGCGGAGCAAAACGCGGCGCGAGCTGCTTTGAAGGAGAAAAAGGTTGTATTTTAAACGAATTGATATTCAAGGGTTTAAATCCTTTGCAGAACCGGTCAGCATAGAGTTTCATGAAGGGATTACCTGCATCGTTGGGCCCAACGGAAGCGGTAAGAGCAATATCGCCGATGCCATTCGCTGGGTTTTAGGCGAGCAGAGCCCCAGGATGCTTCGGGGAGGCAAGATGGAAGAAGTCATCTTTGCCGGCACCGAAAGCCGCAAATCCAGGGGAATGGCAGAAGTTACCCTGGTAATAGACAATGGCCGGCATATCCTGCCCATCGATTACTCAGAAGTAGCCATCACCCGGCGCATGTATCGTTCCGGGGAGAGCGGCTATTTTATCAACAAGGTACCCTGCAGGCTCCGGGATATCCGGGAGTTGATTATGGATACGGGGATTGGCGTGGATGGTTATTCCATTATCGGGCAGGGAAGGATTGCCGACATTCTCAGCGACAAGCCGGAAGGAAGGCGGCAGATTTTCGAAGAAGCGGCAGGGATTGTGAAATACCGGAGCAAAAAAGAGGAATCCCAACGAAAACTGGAGGCCTCCAAATCCAATCTGGATCGGGTCAACGATATCGTCGGCGAAATCGAATCCAGGATTGACACCCTCAGGGAGGACAGCGGGAAAGCGAAAGAATATCTGGAGCTGAGAGAACGCTACAAGAGTATCGAGGTAAACATCGCTCTCAAGAATATCGAGAGCCTCGAACTGAAAAACGAATACATAAAAGACGATATCAGTCAACTGACGGACCGTATCGACGAAGGCAGAGAGCAAAAAGAGACCATCGATCTGGATGTGGCGGAGAACAGAGCACGGAATGAAGAACTGGAAACCCTTATCAACAGTGGAAGGGACCGGTTGCTGTCCTTGGTGGAGGAAATCAACGGACTTTCCAATGAGGACCAGCTACGCCGTGAAAGGCTTTCTGCCATGGAAAGAGACCGAGTGCGACTCCGGGGAGAAAGAGACGCCTTTTCTCTTCGCAGGGAGAAGGAAGAGGCCAATGCAGCGGCCCTTCGTGTCACATTGGAGGAAATCCATGAAAAATACCTATCGCTGAAAACAGAAGCGGAAAGAAAAGGCCGGGAGGTTGCCTGCCTTGAGGCTGAAGTTTCCGAGGCCTTGGAGCAAATAGACAAGAACAAGGATAAGATCTATGAGTTTCATGGACTGGCTTCCGGGAAGAAAAGCGAGATCAATAGCCTGTTAAACCTCAGGGAAAACCTGACGAGGCGGAAGGAACAGGTCAGCATAGAGACTGAAAACCAGGATGCCGCGAACATGAGCCTGGTGGAAGAATATGAAAATATTCTGGCTGAAAAGGAGAAGATATCGGCAGCCCTGGAGCAGCTGGAGCAGGAAAGCAAAAGGCTGAGAGCTTCCTATGAGGCCGGCGCGTCCAGAGAAAAGCTGGTTCTCCGCGAGCTGGGAGAACGAAAGGTGACTGTGGGCCAGCTATCTGCCAGACGCAGGATGATCGAAGAGATGGAAGCGGCATACGAAGGTTACAACGAAGCGGTGAAGTTCATCATGCGGTCGGGGCTTTCAGGGATACACGGTGTGGTGGCCGATCTGATCCGGGTACCGGCGGGGTTTGAGAGAGCCGTGGAAACAGCTTTGGGAGCATCTCTGCAGAACATCGTTTGCAGAGACGATCGGGATGCCCGGGACGCCATCCGCATGCTGAAGGAAAACAGGGTGGGGAGGCTTACCTTCCTCCCCTTGTCCGGCATAAAGGCTCAGGGAGGCGGCTCTTCTCGGAATCTGGCAGGAGAGACGGGCTTTCGGGGATTTGGAGTGGATTGTGTCGAGTATGAGGGAAAATACAGCAAGGTCATGGAATACCTGCTCGGCAGGGTAGTCATCGTTGAAAAGCTGGACCATGC
>CAYOYO010000029.1:15873-18631 GCA_964408195.1 uncultured Oscillospiraceae bacterium
TGTAACGCCCAGGGGATCTGTATCCAGCTCCTTAATCTTCCCGATATCGTGAAGAAGGATGCCGGCAATTACCATGTCCGCATTTATGTTTTCATAGGTAGAACAAATACCCTTGGCCGACTGGACCATGCGGTAAACATGTCTAAACTTCAAGGGACAGGTGGGCTGCGTTTTGTTACTTTGGATGGGGATGTGGTAAATGCGTCGGGTGCCATTACCGGAGGTGCTTACCGAAATAAGACCGCCGGGCTTTTGGAGAGAAAAGCGGAAGGAAAATCCATCGAAGATACTTTGGTGAAGCTTCTTGAGGAAGAGAAACAACTTTCTTCGGAATCTGAAGAGTTGGCCGCGGCCATGGAAGAGACCAGAAAGCAGATAGAAACTCTGGGAATCAGGCACAGAGAGACGGAGATGGCTCTGCTGAGTACCGAAAACGAGCGAAAGCGTCTGGCTGCGGGACTTTCGGATCTGGAGGACGTAAAGGACAGAAGACGGCGCGAACTGGCTTCCATCGAAAGTGAGGTTCTATCCGCTTCTGCAATGATAGAAGAACTGCAGGAAGCGGTTGCTCAGGCAGAACTTTCAATGGCAGAGGCAGAGGCGGCAGCGGAAAAAGCCATGGAGGACAGCGCTTCCATTCGGCAGAGGCTGGAGGAGGCGAAGGAATCCCTGACGGAGACCCGACTGCTGGCGGGGGGGGTAACCGGAGAGAAAAACAATGCAGAGGGAATTCTCTCCCGGATTCACGGATACATAGAAGAATACAAGGCAGAAGCCACATTGAGAGAAGAAACTCTGGCGGCTCTGGAAAGGGAGAAGGAAAAACTGTTCGGAGATGAGGAAGAGAGAGCGGGACGACTGGCCGAAAGGGAAGCTGCGAGGCTTGCCACAGAGGAGGAAGTTCAAAAAGCTACAGAGGAAAAAATGCTGATCACCCGATATTTGAATGAGATTCAAGGAAAACGGGATTCTCTGGACAGGATTCTTTTGGGCTGGCAGGGTGAAAAGCATGAACTGGAGTTAAAACTGGCGAAAAATGAGACGCAGGTAGAGGGATACAAGGAAAAGCTTTGGGAGGATTTTGAGGTATCCTATCTTCAGGCTATGGATTTCCGAAAGCGTGACTTTGTGATGGCCTCCGCTGTGAGGGAGAGCCGTGAAATCAAAAGCCGCATGAAGGAACTGGGAGAAGTGAACATCGGTGCCATAAAAGAGTATGAGACTGTGAAAGAGCGTCTTGAATTTCTTACGGTACAGAGGGATGATCTCCTCTCTGCTATGGATTCCCTGGTGCAGATTATTGAAGATATGGACAGAAACATTAAGAAGAGTTTTAAGGATAGCTTTGATCAGATTGTGGTGAATTTCGAAGAATCCTTCCACTCCCTATTTGGCGGAGGGATTGCGGAAATCCGCCTCGAGGACGAGTCCAGGCCTCTGGAGACGGGCATCGACATCATCGTTCAGCCTCCGGGGAAAAAGTTGCAGAATATAAACCTCCTTTCAGGGGGAGAAAAGACCTTGACAGCCATCGCGCTGATGTTTGCCATCCTGAAGACCAAACCCACTCCCTTCTGTATTCTGGATGAGGTAGAAGCCGCTTTGGATGAGCTGAATATCGATCGGTTTGCCCGCTACCTGAAAGACTTCAAAGAAATTCAGTTTACTCTGGTGACCCACCAGAAGGCAACCATGGAATATGCAGATGTGCTTTACGGTGTGACGATGCCGGAGCGTGGGATTTCCAAGGTCATATCGCTGAGGTTGGGGGATGAGATCGAGCTGTAGAGGGAGGAGAGGCTATGTTTGAGAAGAAGAAATCCTTCTTTGGAAGGTTGCAGGAAAAAATCGAAGATGTGATTCTCATGCGTCCCGGAGTGGACGATGACATGCTGGAGGAGTTGGAAGAAGCACTTATCACATCGGATATCGGCATGGATACCGCCGAAAAGATCATCTGCCGACTGAAAAATGATGTGAAGAAAATGAATATCCGGGAACCGGAAGAAGTAAGGGGTCGAATCCAAACCATCATAAAGGATCTCATGGACAGGGGAGAGGGTCACAGGCTTTCCCACCAGGTGCCCCTGATTTTGCTGGTGATCGGGGTTAACGGTTCAGGGAAAACCACATCCATTGCCAAGCTAGCGCGGCATCTGCAGAAGGAAGGGAAAACCGTCCTCTTTGCGGCGGCGGACACTTTTCGGGCCGCAGCAGGGGAACAACTGCAAATCTGGGGCGACCGGCTGGGTGTAGGCGTGATTCGCCATGGGGAAGGGGCAGACCCTTCCGCCGTGATTTACGATGCCATTCAGGCGGCTAAGGCCAGGGGCACCGATGTGTTGATCTGCGACACTGCAGGTAGATTGCAGACAAAAAAGAACCTGATGGCAGAACTGGAAAAGATGTATCGGATTATTGAACGGGAGTTCCCGGAAGCTGACAAAGAATGTCTCCTTGTGTTGGATGCGGCTACGGGAAAGAATGCAATTTCCCAGGCGCAGGAGTTCAGCAAGGCCGCAGAGATTACCGGAATCATCTTGACGAAACTGGACGGTACCGCCAAGGGAGGCATCGTAATCACCATAGCGGATATGTTCGAAATACCGGTGAAGTTCATCGGTGTGGGAGAAGGTATGGAGGATCTTGTGCCCTTTGATGCTGCAGACTTTGCAGCCAGCCTCTTCCAATAACCTGCCCCGGCCAGCCACGGGGACAGACCCCTTGTCAGGTTTTCCGGCCACGGGGACAGACCCCT
>CAYOYO010000030.1:0-18480 GCA_964408195.1 uncultured Oscillospiraceae bacterium
GATTAATAAGAAATTATTTAGGCCACCTGCATATAAACGGGTATTTTGCTCAGATTTGCTGAAAAACAGGTATTTGGATGATAGTTCTGCATACAAATGAAAAATTTGCACAGTCAGGATCGAGAAACTTGAAATAGTGTTCACTAGGTTATATACAAGTTTCGATAAAGTGAATCATATGAACAAAGAGGTACCCCATTACAGGATACCTCTCTTGTTATTTACAATGGTTCGGGAAGGGTTGATGATTGGAAAGGATGAGTTATGGAATGCTTGTCGTTATTCTTGCATCGGAATATCAATTTTAACAGGCTTTTCCAATACCCGCATCGGAGTTAAAGCTCTTTGCAAGGTAATCTTACCGCTTGGCGGATATATCACTGTGATGCATGTCTTCATCACTGAATTACCATTTCAACAAAATAATTATTTTTCTACAGAATATATGTCCGTAGTAAATATTCGGTGATCTGAAAAAGCAGACTGGTTTTTTCCCGAGCCTGCTTTGGTTGAGTATTTACTTCTTATTTAGGGTTTCCAGCATCCCCTGGCGCTTTCTCTCCAACTCTGCAAGCGACTCCCCGCTGTTGATGAAGGTCCCCTGTAAGGTTATATCCCCTTCCTTGTAGTCAGTGATGACTTCATCGCAGCCCAGATGGTCTTCATAGAGCTTTACAGCCCCCGCACTCCCCATGATGTGCTCTCCCGGAGATTGCAGGCGGCCATGTGAGAGATAGTGGTGTTCGTAAGAAGCAAAACGTTCAAAGGCTGGTCGAAGCCGTACCAGGCCGGTTCCCTCTTCCCATCTTCCTTCAAACAGATCAACCAACGCTGCCAGCAGGTTGATTCCGGTACTGTGAAATACAGCTGTTGGCGTTTGACTGGGTATCCTGGCATCGATCTCAAGGATCTTGAATATTCCGTCATCCTCGATGACCTCTAAGTCCATAATTCCATGGAGACCCACTATCTCGGCTATCTTAAATGCCATATCCTCAAATGCCAGCCTCTGTTCCTCTGTGACGTGACAGGGACAGGTGACCCGGTTGCAGTCGTAGACTTCATCCATATGGATTTGCGTAATCTGATAGGTTCGATAGGCTCCCGGTTTTCCAATGATTTCGATGGAATAGGATGGTCCCGAGAGTTGTTCTTCCACAATCCATTCTTCTCCGGACTGCAATCCGGACAGAAAATGCTCCACCTCTTCTTTTGTTTCCATGTGTTTCACCCCTAAACTGCCGCTTGCGGCAGAGGGCTTTACGATATAAGGCGGGCAGCAATCCGGATAATGAACAGGAGCCGGGATTCCATAAGTATGGAACAGTTTGTCCGAATCCTGCTTTGACGAAGTGAGAGAAAAGGCGGTAAAATCGAAAGCGATCTTTACTGGGTGTTCCTTTCCAAACTGCTCTAAAAAATCCAGTGTCTCCTGATTTTCCATAGCAGGAAGAATCAGATCCGCATCCAGCAACAGGTTTCGTAGCAAAGGTTCCATTGCACACACATCACCGCAGTAGAAAGTATCGCATAATGCGGAGGCGGGAGCCTCTGGGTTTCGGTCAATCAGGATGGAATGATAACCTGCCTTATGAGCCAGATAGACCGCTTCCATGCCTTGTAGTTTCCCTCCGATGATAGCTATCCTATATTTCCGGTCCATAGCTTTATCCCCCGTTATTTCCCTATGGCATTTCTGTAGGATTCCAGGGTGCCGGGAACCAGTCCCATTTCTTTCAGTATAGAGGTAACCCCTGCAACGGTACGGCTGCCGTCGTCAATGTCCATGGTATTTTGGGCCACACCGGCAAGGCCGGTCATGGGTGGTATGATAGAGGTGACCACATTGGCACCCGCGTCGATTCGGCTAGTAAGGCCTTTGATCCCGTCCACATCCAGAGAAGCGGGAATCATTACCTCCGGGTTCATAAGCCTGAGAATTGCGATGATTTTTAACTCTAAACTCCGGTCCGGCGTTTCCGAATGCTCCATGGGGATCCCCTTTTGAGGCACAAAGCTCATGACTCTCAGCTGCTTTGCTCCCATACCGTGCATAATCAATATAGAGTCTGCAATATCCGACAGGTCTTCTCCGATCCCTGTCATGATTCCCTCCTCTATGCACATGCCCTTTGCTTTTGCATAGAGCTTTGCATCCATGCGTTCATCGTAATCCTGACCCACGCGAAGCCGGTTGAACAGCTCTCTGTTGTGGGTTTCCTGATACAGCGCATACCATTCCACTCCCAAGCGGGCGAAGGTATCGATGCAGGTGCGATCAACAACTCCGGGGGATATCATCACAGGAAGGCCGGTAATGGACTTTATTTCTTCTATCATTTCGTAAATGGACCGGAAGTCTTCCTTGTGGTAGGCCATATCCTCGCCCATTGTCAGATCCAGCAGGATCACTCCGGATTCACTGAGCTTGCGGGCGATATCCAAAATCTCCTGCCGTGTCTTACGGTAACGTTGAATTTTGTTATCCTTTCGGTAATAGCAAAAATTGCAGTTGTTCCTGCAAAATGTGGAAAAGTAGACAAATCCATAGAGGTAGATAGCATTGCCGTATTGCTCTTCCCTGGTCTTCCTCGCCGCTGTATACAGGGCTTCTGTCTCCTCTGCGTTCCTGGCAGAAAGGAGTGCGAGAACGTCATCTTTAGATAACGAATTTCCTGCGCGAACCCTTTCAATGATTTCGTGTATCACTTTTGCAACCTCTCATTCGGACCCATACGCAATCCCCAATGAACACGGGGTTGCTGATTTTTTTGATTGGCGGGGAACCCGGGAGTCTCACCCGGCTACATAGATTTAGAGTCTATGCGATCCATCCGATCCGTCCCCCATATTATTTGCAGAGGCTTCCCATCATGACGGCGGTTCCCAGTTGAAGCCAGTCATGAATCACCCTCCTGCTGTATTTTTTATAAAGCTCTTCGTTTAGAGAAAGAGGGATTCCCGGCGCTGCCATTCGAAATTCCGGATGGAGCAGTTCTTCCTGAATCCACCCTCCCGTATTTGTGGCATCGAGCAACAATGGATAGGATTTCAAGGATTTTATGTCCTCCAATATCATCGAAGAATCCAGTTCTGCCGTCTTGTCCCCATCCCTGTCGTAGACCAAAGGCTGGGCACCTTTTTCTTTCAAAATGCTTACCGCACACTTCCCTAAGGCCCCATAGCCCAGAACCGGCACCCGGCACCCATCCAGGGAACCAGCCCACTGCTCCAAAACTGCGATATAGCCTTTTGCGGTGGCGGTATCGTTATCGCATACCAGGTTCTTCACCCGATTGATGGCCAGAAACCGCCGGTCGTCGGCCAGAAAGAGACAATGGGCACCGGAAAGATATGCTTCGTAGATTCCATCAACATCGGTAGCCCTAGTGACCATGGTTTCAAAACCAAGATGATGTACGATAGCGGCTACGGATTGGGAGAAAGTGCCTATAATCCCCAGACCCGCCCTTATGGGAACAGCGGCCACTTTATAGGTTGCAGCAGCCTCTTTCATCCGGTCCGGATGAATGTGGTTGGCTTTTGCAGCCAGCTCCAACAGAGTCATTCCGGTCTTTTCCGCCAGTTCTTTATCATATTGGCGGAGTTCCCCTTCAATCGTTCGGATCCATTCTTCCTTAAGTCTTGTCATTTTAATGCTTTCCCTCCGTCATGGAGGAGCTCATTCTTTTCCTCTGCCAGGAGTTCTTTTCCGTAATGTGTCGAGAAAAAGGTTGTGGAGTACTTCTCCAGCTTCCATTCCGGGACTCTGCAGTCCGGGCAGGGAACAAAGGCCCACTTGTTCCGCAGCCATCTGGCCGCTCTTGAATGTCTGGAATTGAATACCCGAAATTGCTTCCCGCAGTGGGTCGTAATCTCCATGTAATTTCCTCTAAGTTCAATGGTTCTCACTCCGTGGAGGCAGCCTTTTCTGGATGGCCAAAGCTTAATCTTCTCTACCAGAGGGTAAAGCTCAGTGTATTTTCGATAGTATCGCTTCTTGATTTCGCTCATTTTATCCCCTTGGCTTTTTTACCGGTCTCTTTTCTTTTTTTCTATGGCCTCCCTGGCCATTTTGACAGCTTCAATGGCATCTTCGCTGTAAATATCGGCCCCGATCCGCCTCTGCCATCTGGGGGTACACGGGGCCCCGCCCACCATTGTGGTGTATTTATCCCGGAGTCCAAGCTCCCTGAGCATATTCTCCAGTTTTTTCTGCTCGGTAAGGGTGGTAGTTAGAAGTGCGCTGGTGGCAATAATATCCACTCCACACTTTTCCGCTGTGTCGATAATATGGTTTACGGGCACTTCCCTGCCAAGATCCAATACTTCAAAGCCGGCGGCCCGCAATGTGGATGCTACGATATTTTTCCCTATGTCGTGGGTATCCCCCTCAACAGTGGCTATGAGAATCTTCCCTTCCTTTTCCGTCACATGGTCAAGAAGACTCAATACCCGTTCCGTCACATCCTTCATCACTTCGGAAGAATACAGAAGCTCGGGCAAGGAGATTTTGCCTTGTTCGAAGGAATTGCCCACCTCAGTGTTTCCCGCACCGAAACCGGAACGGAGAAGCTCTGACAGATCCATCCCCCGGGTAATGGCTTCATCGATGACTTCCATGGCTTTTTCTTCATCTGCTTGTATAATAGAAACTTTCGCTGCCAGCATCAGCCGTTCCTTCGATTCCAAAGCCCGATCTCCCTTCTATATATTCAACCGATTCCCATCAAGAAATGCCAGGCTCCTGCCTACCCGTTTAATGCCGGAATAGCCGCCGGACACCATAGCGATTCGCTCCAGGCCGAAGCCAATGCCCACCCATGTTGTATCGAAAATACCAAAACTGCTGTCCAGAGGATGGGGGCCGTAGGCTCCCGAACCCAGCTCCACCTGATCTTTAACCACATCCAGGGTTTCTCCGTAAACCTCCGATTCCGTAATCTCCAGTTGGAAGTCCTTGATGCCAACCGCTTCCATTGCTCCCGTTGCCAGTTCTCTCAGACGTTTCATCTGCTCGCCCTTATAGTCTTCAGCAAATTCCACCAGATTCAGCATGGTGAATTCGTTCAGATGCTGTGCTCCCTGACTTTCTTTGCGAAAGCATGGGCCTGCTTCAAAGATACGGACCGGTTTTTTTGTGATGCGGTGAATGGATTTCATCATTTCATAGAGGTTAGGTGCCAGCATTGGCCTCAGGCATTTATTTCTGTCGATCCAAAAAATCTGCTGCCTGAGGGGGTGCTCAGCCGTAATGCCCATTTTATCCAGCATGGATTGAGAAATAATGATGGGGGTGGTTACCCTGGTAAATCCCATCTCTTCCGTCAGCCATTGCGTTATGTTCTTCTCGGTAAGAGAAAGCAAAGGGAGGTGACGGTTTTCAAGCAGGTCTTGCAAGGCTTCCCTGTTCCTGCGAATCAGCTGTGCCTCCTGGTCTTTAAAAAAAGCATCACGGCTCTTGTTGTCAGAAAAAGTTTGATTCAGGGTCTCTACGTCCCCGTTGAGCTCCGCCAAACGCTGCCTTTGTGTAATTGTCAACATTTCACTCATAATACTTTACCTTAAAAATACATAGCCTGCAAATATACGGTTTGAAAATCCGGGTGGGCTGCAAGCTCTATGTGAATGACCTCCCCGGCCAACCGGTTAGCACTTTCCATGGCGTTTTTTGAGAGCAATGCCATGGTTGCACCGGCACCGGCTGCATTTCCGATGGAAACCACTTTATCCTGCTGTACGGGGGGAAGCAGGCCGATTGTCAGGGCGCTTTCCCTTTTGATGTAATTGCCGAAGGCGCCTGCAAGAAGAACTTTTTCCAGATCTTTGTCCAATAGCCCCAGTTCTCCCATCATAATCCGGATTCCGGCAAGTATGGCCCCTTTTGCCAGCTGCACTTCCCGTACATCCTTCTGCGTAACGAAGATTTCACGTCCGTCAGAATCCAAAAAAAGAAGAAACCGGTTTCCGTCCTTATCGGCTTTCAGCCTTTTGGCAAGAGGTTCCGGTATCCCCTTCTCCCGGGCTTCCTCTTCCGTGAGTAGCTTCCCTTTCTTTGTAACCAACCCTGCAGTGAGAAGCTCTGCGACACAGTCTATCAGTCCGGAACCGCAGATTCCTGTGGGCTTTCCGCCTCCGATAACAGTGAGCACCACTTCCTCGTCCTGAATTTTAACTCCTTCGATTGCTCCGGAAGCCGCCCGCATACCGTGCTTGATACAAGCCCCTTCAAAGGCGGGCCCGGCTGCGGTGGAGCAGGTCAGCACTTTACCCTTGTGCGCCAGCAGAATTTCACCATTGGTGCCAATATCGATGGCAAGGTTTGCACCTTCCATCTCCTTCAGGCCGGAGGATAAAAGTACTCCTACGATATCGGAACCTACATGTCCTGCAATATTTGGCAGGACATCCACAACAGCACCCTCATGGATTATTAAATCCAAGTCCTGCGCTGTCACGGTGGCATGCCCGGTAAACCCGGGAGAGAACGGAGCCAGCGCAAGGCTCTTAGGATCTATGGCCAGGAGCAAATGGCTCATCGTAGTATTTCCCACAGCAACGACCCGGCCTATGGATGTTGGATCGATTCCGTAAATCTGTTGAAATTCCCGAATAATATCATTGAGGCAACCGATGATTTTCTCCTGCATCCGCTTGAGGTTGCCTTCTCCCATACCACAATACATAATTCTGGAGATTACATCCGCTCCGTAATCGCTTTGAGGATTTGTTCTGGCCACAGCCCCTATGGGCTCTGCATCGGCAAGGTTCCAGAGCATGCCTACCACTGTTGTAGTGCCGATATCAAAGGCGATGCCGTAACAGGCTTCCGTTTCCAACAGTCCACAGACTTCTCTGTCGGGGATAAAATCAACCGGTAGCCTTGCCATATCTCTTTTTCTTGCCATATTGCCTGTTGAAGACAGCACTTCTACCGTCAGATCGGCCCATACCTTAACTCTGCATGCAAGGCGAATGCCCGCGTTCAGCTCTTCTCTGCTCAGCAGAGCTCTTTCCCCATCGTCCGGTATACCGGCGTCGCCGGATACAATCTTCACTTTGCACTTACCGCAGGTTCCCTGTCCTGCGCAGTCAGCGTTAAGAGCAATCCCTTCTTTTTCAGCGATAGCTGAAAGAGTTTCCCCGGGTGCGGCCTGGTGTATTTTACCTACAGGCTGAAATGCTATAATCATAGGTGGTCCTTTCTCTTTCCCCGTCTTCCTCCGATTGTTGGGGGACGCATTACTTATAGCCATATCCTGCTATATGGATACGGTAAGTATTTTATTTAAATCCCCCTTAAGTCCATTTGTTATTGTGCTCATCATGCGGATGCCCACCGCTGATATAACTACGATTTCCGTTTTTTCTATCGGCTCCTGCCATGGACTGATTTCGATATGGTTCCTAACGCCGCTGATATATAATATACCCTCATCCGTATTCGCAAAACCTTTGATACGGTAGGAGGTATCCGCCAGCTCCCGGAGCAGTTCTTCCAGAGCTTTCCGGGGTATGGTCTCATAGCCATTCAATACAAAGGTTTTCGGGCGGTTTTCCACTGTGTTGGTGCTTTCTTCACCGGGCTTATCCGGATTGTGAAGCTCGTCTATTAACTTGCGGAACTCTACAGCACAATAGGTAGTCACATGAATCGGCGAAAGAGCATTGATAGATGCAAGTTTTTCGAGAATATCCGACAGCTTGTCCTCATCCACCAGATCCACTTTGTTGACAATCATCGCACCGCTATATGCTACCTGCTGATGCAAGGCAGGCAGAAGATCATAATAGTCCAGGAAAGTTTCTGCATCCACTACGCAGACAGACCCCCTGTAATCGTATGACGTTTTGATTTTGGATGAGATTCCGTCCAGAATCTGCAGCATGCTGGCAGGATCCGCCAGTCCTGAGGCTTCAATAAAAAGATACTCGATCTCTTCTCCGGAGAGTGCAATGAGGCTGTTGATAAAATTATCTTTTATACAGGCACAGAAAATAGAACCATTGGTGAGCTCCGTCATTTTGATTCCTTCTTTTTCAACCAGTACGCCGTCTATGCCGACTTGTCCGAACTCATTGACGATGACTCCCATTTTCTCGTTATTAAATTCGTTCAGCAATTGTTTCAATAAAGTTGTTTTGCCGGTTCCAAGGAATCCGGTCAACAAGACCAGTTTTATCATGAGCCCTCCTTTGTGCTGGGAAACCGGTTTTCATCGGGAATCCCTTTGGTGATATTATACTTTATTTTCTGATGTTAATCCAGCAGGTCCCTGGTTTTTCCTTCTGGTAAAACGATAATGTTTCCGTTCGGATCTACATCCGGCAGTCGGGAGTTTTTCCTCGGGAACCGACGGCCTTTTGATGCACTTATCCTTAGTGCGCATAAAAATTGACGGCAGGATGTCCCGCCGTCAACTCTGTACAGACCTTCACCGGTTATTTGATACCGGCTCTCTCCTTGAATCTTTCAACGGAGTTGATCTTGATTCCCAGCAGCTCTGCAATCCTGAATTTGGCTTCCATACCTATGTTAGCCTCCGCACAGGGTTCCACATGGCCAAGACCCAGACCCAATTCTTCTCTGACTTCCGACATGGTTACCACGTCGCATAGTTCCTCGAGAGAAACATTCAGCTTTTCCGCTACATACTTTTTCGCTTCATCGATTTTCATCTTGTGCGACAGCTGCATCCGTAATACCAGATCTCCGGCAGTACGGACGCCGCCCATGCTTGCGGCGATACCGTGAGTTGCTTCTGCTCCGAGGGGATCTCCCACGCCAATCTACAATCCGTCAATCTTGCAGATTTCCACCAGGGCTTTGTCTACCCTGGTAACGATGTCGCTGGGAAGATTCTCGCACATGGGAACGCCGCATACGCCCATACCCGTGTTGGCATGAACCGGGATTTCCGCTACCTGGGTACATGCTTTGATAAAGGTACAGACTCTTGCTATATTCCAGGGGAAAGTCATATTGCTGTTGGTGTTTACAACAGGACCAAAGATGGAAGCTCCTGCCTTTTCTGCAAGCTTTACCTGCTTGTGGGGATAGAGCCCCGCAAGTCTTACATCGTCGTATTTCAGCCTGCCGTGCATACCCAATACGAACTCTCCGGCCATGCCGATTTCCACATTGAGATCCGGGAATTTTTCCTTGATTGCTTCCGTCGCTTTCAGAGATGCCAGAAAATCGGCGTCCCCTGCGGCACCGCTAGTATCTAGGTTGATCCCGTCCGCGCCCACTTCATACATCTGCTCTGCTACGTAGACGATATCTTTTACTGCATGTTCTACTGCCTCTTCCTGGGCTGCCAGAGCTTCCTTGATCTTTCCATCGGGGAGAAGCACCGCCCAGTTATCCACCGGCCCATCCGGCTTTGTGTAGAAACCCAGATTTGGCATGGCACCGTAGAAAAGGGGCAATGTGGTACGGTTCAAAGCGTGTTTCAACACGGTAGCCTCACGTTTTGCCACACCTTTTACTGTCTTGTAATTATAATCGCTGAACCCTATATCTACGGAGTCGCATCCTAAGATTCTTTCGTGAAGCATGGCGTTGACAGCCCTGTCCACGGGGATTCCGCATTTTGTGCTGATTTTGTCCGAACCGGAATCACTGGTTGTGACGATCTGCATCCCCGGTTCCACCCCTACGATGGTGCCCGGCATCGTGATAATGTTGTAAAGATGCTCAAACTCTTCCTCGGTGAGAGGATCGATTTTTCCTCTCATTACCGCATCTTCCATGCCGGCCTTCATATCTTCCCGAATTTCTGCTTCGGTCATATGCACTATGGAGCCGTCACCCATGCGGGTAAAGTACTTCTTTTCTTGCATTTTAACCTTCCTTTCTTTCTGACTCGTTTGCTTCTGCTTCGCCGGAAAGAACAATGTCGTGTATTTTCTTCCGCACATCTTCGGGCAATGGGATCGGTTTGTAATTCTCCAGGATTTCGACAGCCCGCTCCCTGGCGACCTCAGCGATATCCTTGGAGCCGTTATTCACCCAATTGTCCCTCATCTTCCGGTTGATCAGAGTTGTTGTGGATAATTCCTGACGCATATACTTCAATGTGTGTCGCTCCGCCAGAAAGTTTCCGGCAGGTCCCACTTTTTTGATAACATCCAGGGCCAGAGTATCCTTGTTGACTGCAATACCCTGCAGTATTCGCCGGATCATCCTCACGATTTCCTCATCGATCAGAAGCTGCTCATAGCTCATGGTCATTCCCATTTCCAGCATCCCCATTCCGTAGATCACATTGCTCCCTGTCAATGCGGGCAGAATGGCTGTCATAGTCTTCTCATGGCCTAGCTGAGCATCAATGGTCTTGCTGTCCCCCTAAGTTCCGCCCACATTGGTAGGTATGCCGTAATAATGTCCGATCTGTCCTACGGCGGAGCCAAACATAGCGTGTTCCGGGGCTCCTACCGGCGAGGTGGCGGATTTCATATCCATGATAGTGGTAGAGCTGCCGTAGAGGATAGGGTTGCCCTTGTTAATGATCTGGGAAAGAACGATTCCTCCCAGTATTTCTGCATTTGTAGTGACCAGGGTGCCTGCCAGGGTTGCAGGGGTGGTTCCTCCGCAGAGGCCCATGGACAAGATGTCGATGGGAAGTCCGTGCCTTGCCGAGAGAGCGATGATGCTGGTCTCGTTTTCGTTGATCTCCAGAGGACTGTTGGGGCAAGCTCCCATGGTGATGATAGGACGTTCCCTCAGCTTATCGTAGCCCCCCTGAATGGCGGCGGCCATATCGATGAATCGCTGGGTGTTCTTAACCCCTTCCAAATCGTGTGCGAAATTTTTTGTCAGATTGTTGAAGACCACTTCCGCTTCATGGAGAGTTTTTACCCGTTGGTCTACGTCTCCTGCGGCAACGGCGATGGAGAACACATCAATCCCGTCCAGCGCATCGCAGAAACGGGCTACATTGCCCAAATCCTCCTTTGTAGAGTCTCTCACTTCTCCTGTATAGGGATCCATCATGAGAACACCGGTTCCAAAGTTCTTGAAGGCTACATGCTTTCCGCCCACCAGCGTGTCGTTTTTGGGATCCCTTCCACAGAGGGTAAACTCCTCGGGGCAGGACTCAATGCTGTCGTTCACCAGGTTTCTGGGGAACCGAACCCTGTCTGTTTTTCTGTCCACGTTACAGCCTGCTGCGCTGTAGATTTCCAACGCTTCGTCTCCGTGTATCTGGAGGCCGAAGTCTTCCATAAGATCAAGAGTGGCTTCATGTATGGCATCCAGATCTTCATTGCCCAAAATGCAATACCCTCGGATGTCTTCTTCATACTTAAATTTCTTCATTTTCTCCCCCCTTGCTTTACTGTAGTATTCTTGATAGCAATTTAGTTGTTCAGCCAGGATAGAACCGTATTCACTGCGTCGGTAGCATCTTCGCAGTAAGCATCGGCGCCGATTTTCTCCGCCCAACGCTTCGTGACGGGGGCTCCTCCCACAAGGGTTTTTACCTTATCCCGGATACCCGCTTTTGCCAGGAGCTCTTCGATTTTCTTCTGCTCGGTCATCGTCGTGGTGAGAAGTGCACTGCTCCCCACAAAATTCGCATTGTATTCAATGGCTTTTTCCACGAAAACTTCAGCGGGGACTTCACGACCCAGGTCATGAACTTCGATACCGTTGGTCTTAATCAGGGAGGCAACGATGCCTTTACCGATGTCATGAACGTCGCCGGCCACGGTGCCGATGACCATAACACCCTTCTTGGGCGCATCTGTGGTCTCCATCTTCGCTTCGATCTTTTCGGTTACCACCTTCATGACTTCCGTTGAAAAAATCAGCTCAGGGAGGAAAATCTCCCCTCTTCCGAACTGGTCGCCAAGCTCTCTCATCCCTGCGCTGTAACCTTCGCTCAGGAGCTCAACAGCATCAATACCTTCCGCCTCAGCCTGGGCAAGAACTTCAAGAGCCTTGTCCTCATCGCTTTCGATAATGGATTCCGCTGCGGCTTTCAGAAGCATTTCCTTATTCATCTTTTTTCCTCCTAATATAGTATACGGTGTGAAAGGGACAAACTATTTCTTCGCTGCGTATTTTTTAATTTCCGCTATGAGCTCTTCCTTTGACGGGATGATGGAGATATATTTCTGCTCCCCGTTTATGCACATGGTAGGCAGATTTGTCAGGCCCATCTTTCTCGTCCTTGCAATGTCTTCCCGGATAAAGTACTTGTAAACCCTATAGTCGGCAATGTCCTTGATTTCCTCATAAATATCCACCACGCTGTTGAGCATATAGGTACAGGCTGCACACTGATCCGGGTCGAGCAGGAACAGCTCGATGAGGACTTTGTCAAGGTTGGCGTAGTCGGGAATTTCCACATCCACGTCGTCCACAGGTGCTGTATAATTCTCAATCATCTTTCTGGCATCATCAGGGTTTTTAACAGCCTGTGCCGCGGCAATGGTATTCTCGATGGGGGTATCGTAAGGCATATCGCAACCCGGGCTCAGAATAAAATTGTGATGGTCCACACTGTCCAGAATATCGATGACGCCCTTCATATTGTCCTGCTGGTTTCCGAGAAGCATTGTGGTGGTCAGGGGAAGATTGCCGCCGATGGTAATGTTGTAGTTGTCAGTGATTTTCTTGGCTTCCACCAAATTTACGTTTTCGTCCACAGAGATTCCGTCGGGATTCATTTTGCACATGACTTCGATCTGCTTGGAGGCATTGCCACAGACAAAAAAGCTGGAAAGAGCTCCCCTGCTCCGGATGAAATCAAAGACGGCTACAAAACCGTCAGAAAGCATATTTTCAATATGCTTAGGGGAAACCTGGCTCACAAGGGGATCCACAATTGCGATAACATCCATACCGGCCTCAATGTAGAAGTCGGCCATCTGTATGCAGACTTCCGAGCAAAAGCCTACCAATTCTTTTACATACTGGGAATCCTTCACCATGTCCATAAAGATCCCGGTACCTCTTAAATGGGAAGCCAGTGTAAAGGGTCCGCAAATCAGGCCGTAAAGAGCCGTCTGATCACCGATTTCCGCCTTAATCCTTCCCATGGCATCCAAAATCATGGGAATTCTGCCTGACTCCTTTGTGGGTATGGTGCACCTGCAGGGAATGGTCTTTTCTTCCGCAAGTGGATGGGTTTTCACCGATGGCGGGTTATGATCGGCCCATAAAAGTGAACATCCCAAAATCTCCGCTTCTACCTGCAAATCGAACAGGATGGGCATACCGTCGGGCATATAAAGTTTATTGACTTCCAGTAATGACTGGACCAGCTTGTCTGTATCCGTAAGGATTTCTTTTCCTGTGTAGCCCTTCAGTTTTCCCGCATGCACGCCGGCAAAAGGTACCCAGGGCACTCGATCCGTCTTTTCGTGGTTCAACGCCTTCAGAACTAATTCTTTTCCCATATTCATCCTCCCTCATGATTGATAAAATTATAATATAACTTCGCGTCGGTTGATAAGGTTCTCCATAATCATATTATCTTATTATCGGCCAAAATGGATAGGAGTATTTATACAATAATTTGTATTATTTTTATATTTTCAACCTCACTCTTGCATATTCCGGAGCCATTAGGTAATATGTTATTACAAATCGGATATATTTCATGTAATTTTTTGAGGTAAAGTATATGGACAACATCCCATCCTCTCAGGCGAAACAATCCCCATCCAATATTTCCCACTACCTGGCCGAGTCCGTGAAAGCTTTCAGCACTATGATGAAAGTTCCCGTTACGCTGGTAGATAGTGGCGGAAATATCCGGGGAGAATGGGGAGAAGAACATAAAATCTGCAGCCATTCCCATCAGTATAACAACCCTTCCTCAGATTGCAGCAGAAATCTTCTCTCTTCTCTCGACTATGCTTCCCGTTTAGGGGAACCTTATGTCTTTGTGTGTCGGAGCGGTCTTGTGAAAATTGCAGTCGCCCTCATGAAAGAAAACAAACTGGCAGGAGGCTTTCTTGCCGGACCCATTATCATGGGATCTCTAAGGGAAAGCAACATCAACAAACTTCTCAAAGAGGATGCTGCAACGGACAGTGATTTACCGAAGCTTACACTTGCTCTGCAGAAGGTAAACGCTTTTTCGCCGGAAGAGGTCTCCTATCTCTCGGTAATGCTGAACAATTGCATCCTTTCCTCTGTGGAAAACGCCCGGGATTACTTCATCAAAAACGAACAATACCAGAGACAGTCCAAGCTGAGCTCGGAAGTCAGGAACTACAAGAAAACACACAAGACTATGGCTTACCCTGTAGAACTGGAAGACCGGGTCAGCCAACTGGTTCGCAGCGGGGACAACCAGGGCGCCGTAGATGCAGCCGACCGTTTTCTGGACGAACTTTACCTTCTGGAAGCAGGCGATCTCAACTCCATGAAGGTGAAAATCTACAGCCTTTGCAATTTGCTTCTTCGGGGTCTTCCTGATTGGGACCGGTCTTCTCCGGGATATATAGAAACAGAATCGGGCAATCTTGACATTCTGGCAGACGAACAGGATTATGAAAGCATGAAACGCTCTGCCTGTTCTATACTCGGCGATCTGGCCGTAAAATATGCGAGAGACTACTACCACGGTTCTTCGGAAATTGTTTTGGAAACCTTGAAGTTTATAAACAAGCATTACAGAGAAAAGGTGACTCTGGGTGATATGGCGGCATATTTTCATATGAGCCAGTCATATTTGTCTGTGCTTTTCAAACAAGAGATGGGAAAGAGCTTCACGGAATATCTCACCGGGTTAAGGCTGGGAGAAGCTAAAAAGCTCCTCAGGGAGACGAATTTAAATCTTACTGACGTGGCATACCAATGCGGCTTTGAGGATCAAAGCTATTTTTCCAAGGTGTTTCACAAGGTGGAAGGAATCACTCCCAGCCGATATCGGAATCAGCAGCGAGGGTCTTCCTGACTACTTTTTCTTTCTGTTGAGTAGTTGCAGAAGGAACAGCCCGAAGATCCGCCGATACAGCTTTCACAGGAAGCGGGAGGCAGTTCTTCCCCGTTTTTTACGGTCAGATAGAGTCCGGTTATGCTTTTCTGGGGCAGCATCATCCCTCCGGGACTCAGAGATACCTGAATGAAGGCCGGGTTGATCAGCTGAAACAATTTTACGGTTTCATCCAAAGCCATCCCGTAATAGCCGGGGCCATAAGATGGAGACAGAATACTCTCCTCTTCTCTCTTTACTTTCATCGACTCAATGGTTTTTTCAAGTGCATTCCTGGCCGCATCCACCAAAGAGGTCCCCCAGATATCACTATAAAGCTGATCGATCAGATGTGGGCTTTCCGTCTTAATGTCCCCGGCCGTGAGCACATAGAAATAGGCATCCTTTACGTTTTCGGAAGAGAGCCTTTCAAATCCAAGGCAGCGAATTTTAACACCGGCGAAGTACAGGTCGGCGCCATCCTTTTTATCCGGTGCAAGCCGACGGATTACAGCTTTCATCTCAGCTTTTTCCCGAATACTTTCATAGACTTCCATGGCCCGGGACCACATTCGTTTGTGCTTTTCACTCTTCCCGTCAAATCCGGCTGATTTGAGAAAGTACCGCTCCGCGATAGGAAAGATTGCATCTGTGGAGATATGGATGATCTCATGGTCCATTGGGGTTTCCTCAGCGGCCTTTTTTGCGCTTTTCTTCCTTTTCTTTTTCTTCTGCCTCTAAGATGGTATATGCCACTTTCCCTACCAGGGTTTTGGGAAGAGATTCCCGATATTCGAATTCGTAAGGCATAGCGTATTTTGCGATATTCTTTTCGCAATGCTGCCGGATGCTTTCTTTCACTGCATCGGTGGGCGACACGTCAGGCTTTAAAACCACAAAGGCTTTTACCTTCTGCATTTTATAGGGATCGTCCACTCCGATTACCGTAGACATGAGAACCGCATCATGGCCGTCGATGATGTTCTCAAGCTGTGACGGATAGATGGAATAGCCGGAGGAAATGATCATTCGCTTCAACCGTTGTTTGAAATACACGAAGCCGTCGTTATCCATAAATCCCAAGTCCCCTGTATGGAGCCAGGTCAATCCATCGGGGTGTACTTGCAGTGTGTGGGCGGTCTCTCTTGGGTTCCCAACATAACCAAGCATTACAGTGGGACCGCTGATGCAGATTTCCCCTTCCGTGCCGCAAGGAACTTCTTCCTGGGTATTTGCCTTCACGATTTTGTAATAGGTGTCCGGGAAAGGTAAGCCGATGCTTCCCTCTCTGGAATAATTCTTCGGAGTCAGACAGCTGGCCGTTACGCTTTCCGTCATACCATAACCCTCACGTATCTGCACGTGGGCTCCGTGATCTTCAAGAAATCTGTCCACCTTCTTTTTTAACTCGATGGAAAGAGAATCTCCTCCACTGAACACACCTTTGAGGCAGCTAAGATCGAAATTCTTCATCTTGTCACTCTTCAGCAAAGCTTCAAAGAGTGTGGGAACTCCCGCAATGAAGTTGGGCTGGTTCTTTTTCAACAAAGTACCGAAGGTCTGTGCGCTGAAGGAAGGGATCAGAATGCATTTGCAACCATTGTGAAACATGGTATGAATCCCGATTCCCAGTCCGAAGCCATGGAAGACAGGCATGATAGAAAGCATGGAATCCCCCGGGCCCAGACAATCGCCCATAGCGGTGGTCTGCATGGCCAGAGCATTGAAGTTCAGGTTGGTCAGGAGAATGCCCTTCGTGGTACCGGTAGTCCCTCCGCTGTAAAGGATGACTGCCGGGTCATCTCCCTTTCGTGAGACTTTATAATCCAGGTTGTAGGTTTCCCCTGCTTTCAGAAAATCCTTCCAAAAAATCACTTGGGCATTCCTGGGAACCGGTTTGATCTTGCGACCTTTGGTCAGGCTGAATCCCAATGATTTAACTGCGCTTAATTTATCTTTAATGCTTGTAATAATAAGATATTTAACGTCAGTGTCCTCTCTGACCTTGGCAAATTTCTCATAAAACGCGTCTAACGTGATGGCGGCTACGCTGTTGGAATCCTGAAGATAAAACCGGATCTCTCCCTCCGAGGAGAGGGGATGAATCATGTTGGAGATAGCACCGATCAAATTGACGGCATAAAACATGATAATGGCCTGAGGTACATTGGGAAGACAAATAGTAACCCGGTCGTCCTCTTTGATCCCAAGGGCTTTCAATGCTTTGGCACACTGGTGGATTTCCTCCGTAAACCAGGTATAACTACTCTTTGTCCCCAGAAAGTCATATGCCGGATAGTCCGGATATGTTTCCTTGGTTTTCTCCAACATCTGAAACATGGATCCATCGGGATACTCCAGATGATGGGGAACGGAATCGTAAAACGAAAGCCAAGGGGTTTTAATCATCGTAGGACACCTCCTCTGCGAACCGGGCTTCCAAAAGTCCGGGATTGCTCATCAGATGTTTAAACAGTTTTATGGACTTTGCAAAGTAGAAACCGTCGCCGATCCTCTCATCTATGGTGATCCCTACCTGTGCAATGTCCCGGATTACCGGGTTACCATCCTTGTCGATAAGGCTTTCCTTATGTACCTCTCCAACAGTAACCATAACCGAGTTGGTACCGTATTCCGCCAGATGGTGATATGGAGCACCGCACTTGATGCTCCCCAGGTTGGCAATCAACACGGTTGTATAGTAAGGATCCACCTCCGATAAAAAGGCAGGCATCCGGTTATGATATTCAAGGAAGTTCAGCAGAGCCGCAAAAATGCGAAGCACCGGCCTTGGCAGCTTTACCAGCAGGTTCAGGATCCCGTCCAGATCATTGCCGCCTTCTTCTCTCACTTGGTTCACTCCATCGGAAACCTTTCGGCTGATCTCGTCCAAGGTAGAATCCCCATCGGTTCGCAGTATCATAAGGCTCTCTTCCCCTTTGTCCGAGAACTTTTTCTTGATTACAAAGGAAAAGCTTACCTGATATCTCTCATAATATCTCCTGCCGGAAACGAATCGATTCAGGTAAGGCCGGTGGACTATGGTCTTGGAGAAGGCGGCCAAGATGAGATGGAATAAAGTCATCTTGTAATCCGGATTTGCTTCATTCCTGCCTGCTATGTATTTTAAGGCCTCCGTAACGTCCACCTTTTCATTGATATAAACCTCAGAATCACAACGCTTTGTTAAAATATAAGGCATAAACCGGTGCATGGAATCCAGGTCACGCACTCTTCCGGCTTCACGTCGGTCTCCCCGTTTACGTTTCTGTTTTTCCAATTCTGTCACTCCGTAATCATCAAACCCGCATCCGATACTCATGGATACGAAGTAAATACAGGAATTATTCTATCACAGACTGCCATATTGTCAATTTCATCCCACTCTTTCGGAATTAAACCAGAGCAAAGGAGAACTCGCCCTTCACGCACAGTTTGCCGTCTACGTAGCCTTTACCTTCAGCGAATATGAAGGGTGGCTTTCTCTTTATTATTTCGCAGTGAAACTCCACACGGTCTCCCGGCTTAACGGGGTTGCGGAAAC
>CAYOYO010000031.1:0-16439 GCA_964408195.1 uncultured Oscillospiraceae bacterium
AGCAGTTCGGCAATTTGGACGGCATTGGTAGCCGCGCCCTTTCTGATATTGTCTGCAACGACCCAGAGATTGAGCCCGTTCTCTACACTGAAGTCCCTTCGGATTCTTCCCACAAAGACCTGGTCTTTTCCGGCAGCCTGGCGAGCGAGAGGGTACAGGTTCTTTGCCGGATCATCCAAAACCACGCAGCCCGGGAAGGCAGAGAGCAGTTCTTTTACATCTTCCAGTTCGAACTCTTACAGTGGTGGCGGTAATCCGGATGCTATCGTCTCCTAAAATCTTTTTTGTCTCGTTAACCATCTTCATTTCTTCTTTTGTATATCCGTTTTCCAAAAAAGAATCGATATGAGGGAGACAGTTTCCTGCAATGGGATGAGGGTAAGCCGACATGATGTCGTTGCCGGCAAGGCCTTGCTTCAAGTCTTCAATGCCTTTCACGCCGGTACCGGAAACAGCCTGATATGTTGAAAATACGATTCTTTTTATCCGGTATCGGTCATGGAGCGGCTTAAGAGGTACCATAGCCTGAATAGTAGAACAATTGGGATTGGCTATGATTCCTTTGTTCCATTTCACATCGTCCGGGTTGACTTCCGGAACCACCAGAGGTACTTCCTTATCCATTCTCCAGGCACTGCTGTTATCTATTACCACAACCCCTTTCGAAGCAGCGATCGGAGCGTATTTTTCACTGGTGGATCCCCCGGCAGAAAAAAGGGCGATATCGATAGGTTTGTCGAAGGAGTGTTCGTTGAGCTCTTCAACAACGTAATCCACACCTTTGAAGGTTACGGTTTTACCGGCGGATTTTGCAGAAGCCATAATATATAGGTTCTCAAAGGGGAAGTCCCGCTCCTCCAGTACTTTCAACATGGTGGTCCCTACCACCCCGGTAGCGCCCACTACGGCTAAATTTGGTTTGTTTTTCATTTTATCCTCCTTGTATGTATATATATCAACTACTTGTTATTATTCTGTTAATAAATTAGTATTATATATCAATTCGAGAAAAATGGAATCTATTATTTTAATTTAAAAGAAATATCAGAACTTTGCAGAAGAATGGGAGTATTTATAACAGCAATCGGAAGCACGACTCTTATTACGTATTGTGTAATTATAGTATTCAAATTTGGATATTTCGGTGATATAATAATCTATAAAACTCATGAAATAATTACCAAGACCTCAAAGAAAGAGAGGAATAAACATTGACATTTATCGAAGGCATCCTTCTCGGTTTCGTACAGGGATTGTCAGAGTTTCTACCCATCAGCAGCTCGGGTCACCTGGCCCTTTTACAGTATTTCTTCGGTATCGAGGGAGAAAGCGTGTTGGCTTTTGCCGTGCTGCTTCACCTTGGAACCCTGATCTCTCTTATCGCAGTCTATTATAAGGAGCTTTGGGGACTGGTTCTTGAACTGTTCGCAACGCTGAAAGACCTATTCACGGGTCAAGGCCTGCAAGCTAACAAAAACAATACCCGGAGACTGGGGATCATGATTGTCGTGGCAACCATACCAACCGGTATCATCGGTGTACTCTTTAATGATTTCTTTTCCGGTCTATACAATTCCATTCCCGCTATCGGTTTGTCCCTGCTGGTTACGGGTTGCTTCCTCTGGCTTGCCGAAAGGATGGCAAAGAAAGGCAGAGGCGTTCAGGAAATGAAATACAGGGATGCTCTCTTTGTAGGCCTATGTCAGGGCATTGCAATTATTCCCGGCATTTCCCGTTCCGGTGCCACCATCGTGGGAAGCCTGTTTTCCGGCCTGAACCGGGATTTGGCTGTCCGATTTGCATTTTTGATTTCCATCCCTGCCATTCTCGGTGCAGTGGTATTGGAAGCTCCGGATGCCTTCACACAGGGACTGGATAAGGGAATCCTCCTGCCCGTGATTGCCGGTGTGGCAGTAGCGGCACTATCCGGATATGTTGCGATAAAAACCATGATTCGTATCGTATCAAACCAAAAACTTTATCTATTCTCTTTTTACACCTGGATTGCGGGAAGCCTTGTGCTTCTCTATACCTTCCTAAACCAATAGAAATCGGGAGTAATGCCAATGGCGGAACAAAAGAAAAAACCGGGGAGACCAAAAGGCTCCGGCAATAAAGTTTCAAAAGAAACGTTAGAGATGGAGCTGGCAAAGAAGAAGACACAAAGCAGGCTCAGAGATGAAATCTGGGCGATCGTCATCATGGCAATCGGTGCTTTTCTGGTCATTTCCCTGCATACGGAAGCCACCGGCGAATTCGGCCGCATTCTTTCAAGCCTTCTGAAAGGCCTTTTTGCCATGGTTGCCAATGCGCTTCCCTACTATCTCATCTTTTACGGTTTGCTCCTATTCCTAAAAAGGGCAGCCCATATCGGCGGAAGATCCGTGTTTTTTTTATGCCTTGTCTTTCTCATGGCAGCGCTGCTGAACTCCGCAAGATTTCTTGCAGCAGAGGACATGTCCATGTCCGTTGCTTTCATCAGAGAAGCTTTTGGCAACGGTGTGCATCTAACGGGAGGAGGGGCCTTTGGCATGACCTTCGGTCTGCTTCTGAAGAAAGCAATCGGAATTTACGGACTATATATCTTTGCCGCCTCGGTGATGATCATTTCACTTATGCTGGTCATAAACACACCCATATCCCAATTCATCGATGGTTGGAAGCTTAAACGCAAGATCGCCAGAGAAAACAGGGAATCGGAAGCGGAGCAAGCCCATGAAGAGCCGGTCTACGCCGGTGAACCCCATAAAAGCAAAAAGACAGCAGAGGTTTTAGCTGCGGTGAAAACGAGTACCGTTGCGGCAACTTCGGCGGAACAGGCTGTACCGGCAGGAAAACCCGACGTGATAACACCAGGGCAAATGAAGATCATCGACTATATGAAAAACGACGATCTCTTTGAATCGGCTCAAAAGAGTGAAGGCACCGGCTTGGAAAAACCGTCCCCTTTGGAGCCGGGGAAAGGCCTGACAGGAGAGGTAACAAATGCGAAGGACAATTTACATAGAAAGAAGGATAGGGGCGCATTAGAAGAGGAACCGGAAGATCTTAAGATTCAAATGGACAAGCCTCCCATTCCCTATGTGATGCCACCGGTTGACCTGCTGAAAAAACCTCAGGCGGGACCTCAGATAAGCGAAGGTATCAGCCTGAAGCAAAAGGCCATAAAATTAGAGGAAACGCTGAAGAATTTCGGAGTCAACGCTAAAGTACTGCAAGTCACGAAGGGGCCCGCCATCACACGATATGAAATCCAACCCAGCGTAGGTGTTAAAGTAAGCAGCATTGTCAGGCTTGCCGACGACATCGCATTGAATCTTGAAGCAAAAAGCATACGGATGGAGGCGCCCATACCGGGTAAGGCGGCGGTAGGTATTGAAGTAGAAAACGACCGCATCAATCTGGTGTCTATTCGTGAGTTAATTGAATCCAGCGAATTTAAAGGCTCCGGATCAAGGATTACCTTTGCAGTAGGGAAAGACATAGCCGGTACTCCAATAGTGGCAGACTTAAAAAGCATGCCTCATCTGCTCATAGCCGGTTCCACCGGGTCAGGGAAGAGCGTGTGTCTCAATTCTATTATTGTCAGCTTCCTGTACAAGGCACGACCAGAAGAAGTAAAGCTGGTCCTCATCGACCCCAAGGTAGTGGAGCTCGGCAATTATAACGGGATTCCCCACCTGTTGATTCCTGTGGTCACAGAGCCCTCAAAAGCCGCTGCCGCATTGGGGTGGGCTGTCTCTGAGATGACAGAGCGCTATAAAAGATTTGCGGAAGCAGGGGTAAGAGATTTATCATCTTACAATGAACACCTGAAGGAAAAAGGTGAGGGGAGCAGGCCACTTCCTCAGATTGTCATCATCATCGACGAACTCGCCGATTTGATGATGGTAGCTCCATCGCAAGTTGAAGAATCCATTTGCAGATTGGCCCAGATGGCCAGGGCCGCAGGGATGCATCTTATCGTTGCCACTCAGAGACCCTCAGTAGATGTGATCACGGGGGTCATCAAAGCCAATATTCCATCTAGGATCTCTTTTGCCGTGTCATCTCAATTTGACTCAAGGACCATCCTGGACATGTCGGGTGCAGAAAAACTGGTGGGAAAGGGGGACATGCTTTTCAATCCACTGGGATTATCAAAACCAGTTCGGGTTCAGGGCTGCTTCATTTCGGATTCCGAAGTACACAAAGTCATTGATTTCCTGAAGAATCAAGTTTCAGAAAACGAATATGCCTCCGATGTAATACAAAAAATCGAGAGAAACTATGAAAGTGAGCCGGAAGACGATAAGGATGAGCTGCTTCAGGAAGCCATTGAAACCGTAGTCCGGGCAGAGCAGGCCTCTGTCTCTATGCTGCAACGGCGCTTTCGCATCGGCTACAACAGAGCAGCCAGATTGGTGGATATGATGGAAGCCAGAGGAATCATAGGACAAAGTGACGGAAGCCGTCCCAGGAAGGTCCTGATGACGGAGGAACAGCTACTGAGCCTGGGGAAAGACCCGGAAGACTCTGATGAAGAATAAGAAACGAATAACAACAACATATAGAAAGGAAATTGAATGCAAATCTATATAGATACTCTGGGTTGTCCCAAAAATGTCTCCGATTCCGAATACGCAGCCGGCATTCTCACCGGAGCCGGTCACGTAATCACAGAAGATCCTTTTCAGGCAGATGTTGTCCTGGTTAACACCTGCGGTTTTATCAACGATGCCAAGGAGGAGTCCATAGACAGGATCCTGGAATTGTCGGAGGAGAAGCGGGAGGACGCAATCCTCATTGTATCCGGCTGCCTGTCCCAACGATATGGAGAAGATCTGGGTAAAGCGCTGCCGGAAGCCCAGATCCTTATGGGTGTCAACGATTATCAGAGGCTTCCGCAAATTCTTTCGGAATATGAGCAGGGGGAACAAGAGGTCTTCTTCAGCAGTGGGGAGAGGGAATATACTGAAATGCACCAAAGGTCTCCACTTGGCCCGGTTTATTCCTCTTATCTCAAAATCTCGGAAGGCTGTGACAATATATGTGCCTATTGTGTGATTCCCTCCATACGGGGACCATACCGGAGCAGAAAGATGGAGAACATTTTAGAAGAAGCGGAAGTCCTTGCTAAGAGGGGCTGCAAAGAACTTATTCTCATTGCGCAAGACGTAACTGCCTACGGTATGGATCTCTACGGCGGGTTTCATCTTCCCCATCTCTTACGGGAACTTTGCAGGATTGACGGTATCAGGTGGGTCCGTCTCATGTATTGCTATGAAGACCGCATCACGGATGAACTGATAGAAGCAATGGCGGAAAATTCTAAGGTATGCAGATATATAGACATACCGATTCAGCATGCCAGCGACAAGATTCTGACGGCTATGAACCGTCGTTCTACCAGAACCTCTATAGAGAACACCATCCGAAAACTCAGAAAGGCAATGCCGGACATCCACATCCGGACCACCCTGATTACGGGCTTTCCGGGAGAAACCACAGAGGATGCGGAAATATTGGAGGACTTTGTCCAGACCATGAGGTTTGAGCGGTTGGGTGTGTTTGCCTATTCGAAAGAAGAGGGAACCCCTGCTGCATCCATGAAGGGACAGGTTCCCAAAAGGGTAAAACTTGCCAGAAGAGACCGCCTGATGCGGTTGCAACAGCAAATCTCCCTTGAACACAATCTCCAAAAGGTAGGCCGTGTCTATGAGGTGCTGGTAGAAGAGCGAGACGGTGAGAGTTATTTGGGCAGGACGGGTTACGATGCACCGGAAATCGACAACAAGGTAATGTTCACCTCGGATACACCCCTTAATATCGGAGATTTCGTCCCGGTTGAAATAGATGACGGTTTTGATTACGACCTGTCCGGGCATACTGTAACCTTAGAAAACCCCATATAGAATCAGGAGGACAATATGAATCTTCCCAACAAGCTCACTCTTTTAAGAATGGTGCTCATACCCGTTTTCATCGTCCTATTGATGAACGGATACTATTACAGTTCCGGGATTCTCTTTATCCTTGCTTCCGCAACGGATGCACTGGATGGACACATCGCAAGAAAGCATGGTCTTGTTACGAATTTCGGCAAGATCATGGACCCTCTAGCGGATAAAATGTTGGTGACATCCGCCTTAATCTGTCTGGTAGACCTGGGGGAAATTCCGGGTTGGATGGTCATCGTGATTTTAGCTCGAGAGTTTATCATCACAGGTCTACGGGCTGTAGCCGCTGGCGAGGGCGTGATCATAGCCGCAGGAAAATCGGGCAAGATTAAGACCGTGCTCCAAATGACGGCTTTGTCAGTGATTCTCCTGCGGGATTGGCCTTTCTCCATATTTACCGACTTGCCTGTCGGGGATTATCTTTTGATATTGGCAGTGATTGCAACCTTGTACTCGGGGGTGGAATACATCATCCAAAACAGGCAAATATTCAAGATGTAATTATGCATACAAACTATAAATAAAGAACAGAGGTGGACTTTTGAAATCATCCATTTTAAGTGTGGGTACCGAGCTTTTATTCGGTCAAATCACCAACACCAACACAGTTTATTTGTCTCAGCAGCTAAATCTATTGGGCATAGATGTTCTTTCCCATCATACGGTGGGAGATAACTCCATGCGTCTGTCCCATATGATCAAGCAGGCTTTTCAGGACTGTGACCTGATCATAACCACAGGAGGACTTGGGCCTACTCAGGACGATCTCACGAAAGAAATCGCCTGTGAAGTTATGGATGACAGGTTGGTACCCCATCCGCCATCCATGGAAAAACTGGAAAGCTATTTTAAAAAACTGAATCGTCAAATGACGGAAAATAATTGGAAGCAAGCCTATTTCCCTTCAAAAGCCACAGTATTCCCCAACGATCAAGGAACGGCTCCCGGTTTTGCACTGGAGAAGGATGGAAAAACCATCATCTGCCTGCCCGGGCCTCCCAGAGAAATGAAAGCAATGTTTGATAAGGAAGTGAAACCTTACCTGGAAGCTAAGACAGAAAGTGCCATTTACTACCGGATGCTCCGAATGTTCGGTATCGGAGAATCCATGCTGGAGACAAAGCTCCTGGATCTCATAGACGGGCAGACAGACCCGACCCTTGCCACCTATGCAAAAGAAGGAGAGTGTAGCGTTCGCATCGCATCGAAACGAGGGACACGGGAGGAAGCAAAGGCTGCCGTATCGGAAATGATCCAACTGGTTAGTGACCTTGTGGGGGAATTCATATTCAGCACAGACGATGAAGATCTGTATCAGGTGGTTGGTAGGAAGCTAATGGAACGAAACATAAGCATATCCAGCGCCGAATCCTGTACCGGTGGCCTTTTCGCCCAGACTCTGACACAAATCCCAGGCATATCTTCCGTCTTTGACAGAGCTCTGGTCACCTACAGTAACCGTTCGAAAACGGAGGAGTTAGGGGTAAATCCGGAGACCCTTACTCTCTATGGGGCTGTCAGCGAAAACACCGCCATAGAGATGGCAAAAGGGTTAAAAGAAGTAAGTGGAAGCCGACTCTGTATTTCGGTCACCGGCATTGCAGGTCCGGAGGGGGCATCTTTAGAGAAGCCTGTTGGACTGGTTTATATCTGCGCCATCCTGGATGACCGACTGGTTTGTAAAAAGTCTGTGATGCGAAATGTAAACCGCAATTGGAATCGAAACTATGCGGTACTTTTGATGCTGGACGTAATCAATCGGTTGTTGGAAGGAAGAGATCAAATCGACTAATGTTATATATTGACATATTATCCATATTGTGATATTTTGTATTTGGACAAGATGTATTTACTCCGATGAGAAATTCCTTGACCTTTTCAGAAAGTTGCTGTATGATAGAGGCAGAACATACGTTCGTTTGAAACGGAGGAGACTATGAGCACCAACCAGAATGAAAGAGAGAAAGCTTTAGAAGCAGCTATGCTCCAAATTGAAAAACAGTTTGGCAAAGGCGCAATCATGAAATTGGGCAGCGACGGAGCCAAACTCAATATCGAAAGCATCTCTACGGGATCTGTCAGCCTAGATATCGCCACGGGAATCGGCGGCATACCGAGAGGTCGAGTTGTTGAGATATTTGGTCCGGAATCCTCGGGAAAAACCACCATTGCACTCCATGTCATTGCAGAAGCACAGAAAAAAGGTGGAAAGGCGGCCTTTATAGATGCCGAGCATGCACTGGATCCCGAATACGCGGGAAGGCTGGGAGTAGACATTGCGGAGTTATTGGTTTCGCAGCCGGATACGGGGGAGCAGGCCCTTGAGATCTGCGAGGTTTTAGTGAGAAGCGGAGCCATCGACGTGGTAGTGATCGACTCAGTAGCAGCTCTCGTTCCCAAAGCGGAGATTCAAGGGGATATGGGGGACAGCCATGTAGGACTCCAGGCACGTCTCATGTCGCAAGCCCTCCGAAAGCTTACCGGTGCCATTAACAAATCCAACACAAGCGCTGTCTTCATCAACCAACTCAGGGAAAAAGTCGGTGTCATGTTCGGAAATCCGGAGGTCACCACCGGCGGCCGTGCCCTGAAATTCTACTCATCCATGCGACTTGATGTACGGCGGATCGAGAGTATAAAGGTAGGGGATTCCAACATCGGCAACCGAACAAGGGTAAAGATCGTAAAGAACAAAGTTGCCCCTCCCTTCAAACAGGCGGAATTTGATATCATGTACGGAACGGGCATCTCCAGAGAAGGGGATGTGCTGGACTGCGCTGCCGAAGCGAAGGTGGTTGAGAAAGCGGGGGCCTGGTATAGCTTCAAAGGTGAAAGAATCGGACAGGGCAGGGAAAATGTGAAAAATTATCTGAAGGAGCATCCGGGGATGCTGAAAGAAATCGAAGAGATGCTGAAAAAAGTGTATCTGCCTACGGAAATGGCTGTGGATGAAGACGGAGTAATCCGTGATTAACAAGAATTCATCACATTTTAGAGAATTGATTTGAACGGATCACAATTTGCATAATTTACTTTTACAAATCTGTCATTTAGTATATAATAAGCCGTTGAAAGACGGTTTATTTTTTTATATTTCCGGAATTCTATCAGAAGGAGAATATTATATTGAACGGACTATGGAATGAACTACTAATCGGAATAGTGAATTTTCAACTGCAACATTTGATTATGTTTGCCATTGGCGGGCTCCTGATCTACCTTGCCATTGCCAAAGAATATGAGCCCATGCTTCTTTTGCCAATCGGCTTCGGAGCCCTCCTTTGCAACATACCTCTTTCTTCGGCTATCGGTGATGAGGGCTTTCTTACCCTGCTTTACAATGCGGGAATCAAGACGGAACTCTTTCCTGTGCTGATTTTTATTGCCGTAGGCGCAATGATTGATTTTAAGCCGCTGATGCAGAACCCTTTCATGTTTTTTTTCGGAGCCGCGGCACAGTTTGGCATCTTTTTTACCATGATGTTTGCCTTAGCCACAGGCCAATTTGACCTGAAAGAAGCGGCTGCCATCGGGATTATAGGTGCGGCAGACGGGCCCACCTCAATTTACGTTGCGAAAGAATTTGCTCAAAATTATCTGGGGCCTATTTCCGTAGCTGCCTACTCTTACATGTCCCTTGTACCCATCATCCAACCACCGGTTATCAGACTTCTCACCACCAGAAACGAGAGACGGATCCGGATGAAATACAATCAAGTGGACATCCCAAGAGTCATAGAGATCCTTTTCCCCATATCCATCACTATCATTGCGGGGATCATTGCACCCATAAGCGTAGCTCTCATCGGGTCCCTCATGTTTGGAAATCTGATTCGGGTATGCGGTGTGTTAACACGCCTGTCCAATGCGGCACAAAATGAGCTGGCCAACCTGGTGACCCTACTTCTGGGTATCACCATCGGGTCCACCATGACTGCGGAAGCCTTTTTAAACGTCCATACGTTGATGATTATGGGCATGGGCTTGATTGCCTTTATTTTTGATACTGCCGGCGGTGTGCTGTTTGCAAAATTCTTGAACCTGTTCCTAAAGGATAAGGTGAATCCTATGATAGGGGCTGCAGGTATTTCCGCCTTCCCAATGTCGGGAAGGGTTGTGCAACGAATGGCGAAACAGGAGGATCCCAACAACTTTATACTCATGCAGGCAATGAGCGCAAATGTTGCCGGACAGTTAGGCTCCGTAGTGGCCGGAAGTCTTGTGCTTGCATTAGTCCCGGCCATCCTGGCCGCATTATAGGAGGTGCACCCATGAATGCAGAATTGATGAGCGCAGGCTTGGAAGTCATGATATTCGGTTTGGGAGGAGTTTTTTCCGTCCTGATTCTATTTTACTTGTCCACCAAAGTTTTGCTTCGATTTGCGAAGAGTATCAACGCAAAGAACGCAAAGAAAGAACAGATTTAATGCTTGACACGAGAGATGTTGTTGTGATAACATTTCAATGTTTGTTAGCCGCACAGAAAAGGCCGTAAATGCTCTTGAGCTGCCTACCCTGGCGAGACTGGATAGAGGAGGTAAAGAAAATGTATGCAGTAATTGAAACTGGCGGAAAGCAGTACAAGGTTTCGGAAGGTGATGTGCTCACCGTTGAGAAATTGCCCGTTTCCCAGGGAGACAAGATTACTTTGGATAAAGTACTCGTGTACTCTGACGGCGACACCGTAAAGTTGGGAACTCCCTATATTGAGGGAGCCAAAGTAGAAGCGGATGTGCTGGAAAACGGCAAGGGCGAAAAAGTAATCATCTTCAAGTTCAAGTCAAAGAAGGATTACAGAAAGAAGCAAGGCCACAGACAGCCTTATACCATGCTGAAGATCGGCTCCATTGGCGTCAATGCCTAAATAAAGCTGAGAATCCAATCATTTGAAAATAACAAAACTTACTGATAAAAGATCAGAAAACTGCACAGTATAAAGGAGGTGTAGTGAGATGGCATCAAAAAAGGGCGTAGGAAGCTCCAGGAACGGACGCGACAGTGAAGCCAAACGGCTTGGAGTAAAGAGAGCCGACGGTCAGCTTGTAAGCGCAGGAAGCATCCTGGTCAGGCAGAGAGGAACCAAGTTCCATCCCGGTAATAACGTGGGAATCGGCGGAGACGATACCTTGTTCGCCAAGATAGAGGGTACCGTAAAGTTCGAACGGGCCGGAAAGACCAAGAAGCAAGTCAGCGTATATCCTAAGGAAGCATAACCAAAAGCCCCTATTTACATAGGGGCTTTCTTAAACGGTTGAAACAACGGAGAATTAACATGTTTGTAGACAGAGCAACGATTACGATAAAGTCGGGAAAAGGGGGAGACGGAAGCGTTTCCTTTCGCAGGGAGCCCTTTGTTCCGGATGGCGGGCCCGACGGCGGAGACGGAGGCCGTGGCGGGGATGTAATCATCCTGGCAGACTCCAGTATAAAAACCCTGTTGGATTTTCGCTATAAGCAAAAGTATGAAGCACAAAACGGGGAAGACGGAAGAAAAAAGAAACAATACGGAAAGAGCGGTGAAAACTGTGTCATCAAGGTCCCTGTAGGTACCCTGCTCATAGATGAGAAGACAGGGGCCCCTGTGAAGGACCTGATTCACCACGGTGACAGCTATCTGGCCGCCAAGGGGGGAAGAGGCGGGAAAGGCAATGTGCATTTCAAGACATCGGTACGACAGGCCCCTAATTTTGCAGAAGCCGGTGGGGCAGCCAGAGAAAGACGGATTCTATTGGAATTGAAACTCATTGCAGACGTTGGACTGGTGGGATTCCCCAATGTGGGAAAATCCACCCTGCTTTCCGTTGTTACGGGAGCAGAGCCCAAAATTGCAAATTACCATTTTACCACCCTGTCTCCGAATTTAGGGGTTGTGCAATACGATGACAGTTCTTTTGTCATGGCGGATATCCCCGGCCTCATTGAAGGAGCCCACGAAGGAACAGGATTGGGCCTTGATTTTTTAAAGCATGTAGAACGGACCAGGCTGCTGATTCACGTAGTGGATGTCTCAGGTTCGGAAGGTCGTGATCCCATCCGCGATTTTGAGACCATCAACAATGAACTCCATTCCTACAGTCCCAAGCTAGCCTCAAAACCTCAAATTGTAGCGGCGAATAAGATGGATATGACCCATGAGTCCCAATACCAGGAATTCAAGGCTTATATGGAAGAAAAGGGCTATGCTGTATTTCCCATTTCCGCACCTCTGCACCAGGGTACCTCCGAACTGATGGCTTATACTTTTGCCCGTCTGGCAGAGTTGCCTCCCGAGGAAGAGCCGGATTATCCGTTTTTGGATGCAGACGATGAACCGGATAGCAGTGAATACAGAAAAATCCATTGTGGCAAGGATGGCAACGTTTTTGTGCTTTCCGGTATGCAGCTGGATAAAATCTTCCGCTCTACCAACTTCCAGGATTACGGTTCTTTGCGATATTTATATAAATATGTGGAAAGTAATGGAGCAATCCGGCAGTTGAAGGACATGGGGCTGGAAGACGGGGATACCATCCGGATCGGGACATATGAATTTGAATATACGGAAGAATGACACCAATAAAAAAGCCGGGGATTTTGTCCACCGGCTTTTTTTTGACAAATCATTATAAATCCACTTTAAAAGAAACCACTTTACCGATGTAATGGATTTCCTTCATATCTTCGAAGAAATAGGTGTCATGAGACTTATCATCAGGGATCAGCAGAATTCTCTCCTTGATGAAATAAATGCGCCGGAGTGTAGGTACTCTCCGGTTATCGGGATAAAACGCAATGATATCCCGATCCTTCAGCAGATCCACTTTCGTGGGCATGATATAAATGTAGGCATGGACGGGGATAAAGGGTGACATGGAGTTGTCAGCCAAAAAAAGGTTAATCATTTCTCCCTTTGCGTCGGCTTCCGCAGCATCGCCACAGGAAAGGCATATGTCCCTTACCAGATTGTTGCTTCGATTGGGATCATCCATCTTTACATATTCCGATGACAGTTCGAGGGCGGCAAGAACATCAAGTCCCTTTATGTAATCTTCCATTTCCTTTGTGAAAGTCTTATTTGTGGCTTTGCAAAGGGATTCCAGCATGACTTTGTTGAGCGTGGAGGAGGCCAGCATGTATTCCTTTACCATAGCCGGGGCCTTCTCCATATAACCTTGAAAGACAAGATGAGCCCGTTTTTCCGAGCCGCACACCTTAGCTAGGATAAGGGAGACCTCTTCACTGGGGGGAGGAAGCTTTCCGTTTTTCAGTTGGGAGATATAAGAGGGTGTAATTTTCAAATTCAGATCATCACAGCGCTTTGCGATTTGCCGAAGGGACAGTTCGCTTTTGACGATGATTTCATCCAACATTTCAGCATAGGTCATGTTCATTTCCTTCCCTGCGTTTACTTTTTCTTTAACTATAACATTTAGTGGTTATTGCTGTCAATATGGTAGGCAGACCACAATATACTGTATTTTACTTGATCTGAACATTTGGCAAATAAGTATTGGCACATCGTTAAAATTTTGATAATATATACATAATACTTGCGAAAGGGTGTCCGGCAAAAGAGAACCATGGAAAAGCATATTATCCAACTCCATTACGAAGCAGCGGAATCCATGGCCAAAGAATATTTTATTCAGGTCAGCGGACTTGGTGCAGATACGGAAAAACACAGAGAACTGCTTGCGGAAGGACTCCAAGTTCTGGAAAACTGCAGGTCAGGGCTTCGTATGATTGCAGTTCTTATACCTATGGACTCCAAGGTCTTTCGGGATTCCACCATCTTTTGGGGAAGAAGTCAGTTTACTTGCACCGCATTCCACCAGATTTCCGATCAGGAAGTAATCGGAATATTTGCTTACCTGCTCTCCCTTGGTGAATGCAAATCGGGAGTGAAAAATCAGGCAGAGCAATACTATGCGGATCTTTGGGGCAATGGCTTTCTGGAAGCCGGGCGCCAATTGCTCCGAGATGAAATTAAAAGGATGAAAGCACCGGATTTCGGGGTTTTTTATGTTTCCGGTTCTTATGGGCCGGGATTCTATGGGATGCCCCTTTCTCTGCTTGATGATCTTGTAAGGGAAATGAATGGCAGCAGCATCGGCATCCTGTCGGACCAAAGTGGAGACGATTCGCATCAGAAGTTCTGCGGAGGCTTTTTTTTCATTACGGACCGGGAGGGTGTGCTCCCTGCGGAAGAATGCCGTGATTGCATCGGACACGAAGGAGGCTGTCTGTTTTGCGGGGGAAGGAATTTGATTCCTTCCAGAGAAACCTGCATGGATTTACTCTGTTCCTATGGCACACCGCCACATGTGATTCGCCATTGCGCAGCGGTTTCCGAAACGGCAATTCGAATCGCTCGGGCACTGATGGAAAAGGGAGAAGATCTGGATCTTTCCCTGCTCGAAGCATCCTGCCTGTTGCACGATATTGCAAGGGTAGAAGAAAACCATGGGGTAAAAGGGGCAATCCTTGCAGAAAAACAAGGTTATCATCAGGTAGCAAATTTAATTCGTTGCCATATGTTTTATGCCACAGATCCATATAAAAGTAAAATAACAGAGCAGGACCTGCTCTGTCTTGCAGATCGTATGGTAATGGAGGATCGCTATGTTGGCCTGGATGACCGGATGCAGTATGTACTGGATAAACTAACTGCTGCCGGCATTGACACGGAACGGGTGCGTCATCGCATGGAAGAAAACCGGTTGGTCAAGGAAAGAATTGAAAAGATCATAGACAGGCCTATCGATGACCTGATGAAGTAATTTCTTTTTGTAATCTTCGCCTCCTTTCCCTCATATGCTATAAAATCAGCAGAAGGGGAGGGGTTTTAATGGTGGGCAGAAGCAGAAAGGGGCCGGTCCGCAGAAGGAGGAATATGGGAAAAACCATAATCCGTCAGGTTCTTCTCTGCATTTTAATCCTTCTTATCATCGTCTTCGCTAAAAAAATGGACACTGCCGTGGTGCAAAGTGCTCTCCAGGGAATGAAAGCACAGTTTGCCAAGGATATCACCCTATCAGGCATAATAGATTCAGGAAAATCCACTTTCGGGAAGCTTGGGGACGGAACTTCATTTGTAGTAGCATCCCTCACGAAGGGAATCAAAGGTTTGGAATTTTCACCCCCAGCTGATGTGCCGGGAAGTTACAGTGCATCTGCAGGAGAAACTGCTGCAGGTAAAACTCTGGAGTTTCAATCCGGACAGGAAATTCAGGTATATGCTTCCGAGGGAGGCACAGTATCACAAATAGGTACTGATGCCTGGGGGAACAAATATATTAAAATATATCATGGCAACGAAATGACAAGCCTTTACGGTGGTTGTACCCAAGTTTATGTGGAGACCCTCGAAAAAGTAAAAAGGGGCCAGATTATCGGTACTGTAGCAGCTGGGGACGATCAAACGTTACGGTTTGAAATCTGGAACGACGGAAAGCTTGCAGATCCCTCTGACTATATCTCTTTCTGAATATACCATGATTAAAATACATCTTCACCGGATTGACGTCAGCATCCACTTTACGTTTCTGTTGTTAATCGCCCTTCTATTCTACTTGGAAAACGGCAGGTTGGCTGTCTTTTCCATCCTGTTTTCCAGTCTCCATGAATCTGCCCATGCATTGGCGGCAATCGCTTTGGGTTATACGCCTGAAATGGTGTCCGCGGGACTCTTCGGAGGGGTTTTACATTTGGAGGAAGCCTGCATCAAACCGCGAGATGCGCTTATCATCCACCAAGCCGGGCCTTTATGCAACCTGTCCATAGCTGCAATGGGTTATCTTGTTTACACCGGGACCGGAGGGGCCTGGCTCTATGATATGATTGCGGCAAATTTGATTTTGGCCCTCTTTAATCTTTTGCCATTATATCCTCTGGACGGGGGGAAAATTGTAAGCATTTATCTTACAGAATTTTGGGGCTGCCGCACGGCCTGTATGATCTCTAAAATTATTTCGGGTGTATTCACATGTTTGCTTTTCCTTTTTGGACTTTACTTGATACAATACAATATGGTAAATATATTGATATGCGCTTTGGCCATCAACCTTTACATTGCGGGAAGAGAGGACGGAAGATATTCCTTCCGCAGATTGATGAGCATATACACAGCCCTTGAAAAGGAGAAGCCCCTATGATACTTACGGAACAGCTGGAAAGACTGCTCGCCACGGTAGAAAAACCCGGGCGTTATACCGGAGGCGAGCTGCATTCTATCATTAAAAACCGGGAAGAGATCGAGACCCGTTTTGGATTTGCGTTTCCCGACACCTATGAAATCGGAATGTCCTATCTCGGTCTGCAGATATTGTACAAAATCTTAAATGATATGGAAAGCGTTTACTGCGAAAGGCTCTTTGCGCCGGCTAAGGATATGGAAGAGCTCATGCGTGAAAGTAAACTTCCTCTGTTTACATTGGAAACAAAGACTCCTGCAAAGGAGTTGGACATGCTGGGCTTCACCCTCCAGTATGAACTTTGCTATACTAACGTTCTCAATATGCT
>CAYOYO010000031.1:16449-17540 GCA_964408195.1 uncultured Oscillospiraceae bacterium
GACCTTGCCGGTATCCCGCTGAAAAGTACAGACAGGAATGAAGAGCACCCCTTTATCGTTGGAGGAGGACCTTGCTCCTTCAATCCGGAACCGGTTGCCGATTTCTTCGATTTTTTCCTGATTGGCGACGGTGAGGATGTTTTGCCGGCTGTTTGCCGAGCTCATAGCAAATGGAAAAAGGCTAAAGTTGACCGTAAATATTTTCTGTTAACAATAGCCGAACTTCCGGGTATTTATGTGCCCGCTTTTTATGAGCCGGTATACCGGGAGGATGGCACTCTCGGTTCAATCGTTAAAAAGGAGCCATCCGCACCGGACCGTGTCAGAAAGCATATGATCTCCAATATGAATGAAGCCCCGTTTCCCACAAAGCCTATCGTTCCTTTAATCGAAGTGGTTCACGACCGTGCTGTCATGGAACTTTTTCGTGGATGCAGCAGAGGATGTCGGTTTTGCCAGGCAGGGATGATCTATCGTCCTGTTAGAGAGCGTTCAATGGATTGTGCACTAAAGCTTATCGAAGAACAGCTCTCTGAAACGGGGTACGATGAACTTTCTCTTCTGTCCCTCTCTACCAGCGATTACTCAGGTTTTGAAGGATTGGCTTCAGAACTGGTCCGCAGAGGAAAAGAAAGAAACGTTGCTATTTCGCTTCCTTCCCTTCGTCTTGATACTTTTTCCTTTCGGGTATTGGATGAAATACAGGGTTATAAGAAGACCGGCTTGACATTTGCTCCGGAAGCCGGAACACAGCGTCTCCGGGATGTGATCAATAAATGCATCGGCGAGGATGATATCTACAGGGGAATGGAGCAGGCAATCGCTCTTGGCTGGAACAGCGTGAAGCTCTACTTCATGCTGGGTCTGCCCACAGAAACCTTTGAAGATCTCGACGGGATTGCGGACATGGCATCGAACATAATGGAAATTTATTATAAATATAACGGTGGCAGAAAGGGGGGTAAATTCCAGATTAATGTGAGCGCTTCCAATTTTGTGCCCAAGCCCCACACCCCCTTTCAATGGGCTCCGCAGGACAACCCGGAACTCTTCCGCGAAAAACACTATTATCTAAAGGATAAATTCAAAAA
>CAYOYO010000032.1:0-17112 GCA_964408195.1 uncultured Oscillospiraceae bacterium
TCGGGGGCTCGAACCCCGGACACCCTGATTAAGAGTCAGGTGCTCTACCAGCTGAGCTAACGAAGCATATTCGGTTCTTTTTGACGCATATTAGATTTTAGCACCGAGGCCATAGCTTGTCAATGAAAAAAATTTTTTGCTCCTAAAATTTCCGCTAATAATTAAAAAGCTTTCGTACAAAATAAGCTACGAGGAGGGATTGAAAATGCCGAATAACAACAACCGTAACGATTGGTCCGATCTTACCAACGACCAGAGAAACAAAACCCGGGGCGAAAAGACAAATGCAAACCAAAAGAACACGCGCTCCGAACAGCGGAACCAGGGCGATCAGGCCAGACAGAACAACAAAGTCGATCAGTGCACGGATAGAAAGGATTTCTAATCCAGCCGCAGTTCGACAAAATCCGTACAACGGGATGAGCAGCTGCGCCTGACGCAAGGCGCAGCGCCTTCCTCAACCAAATCTCTCCATTACTATACGGGCGGGGTCGACCCCGTCCATTCTTCTTTTTCTCATATTCATCGAGTGCTTCGAGCCAAACAAGTATTTGCTATAAATGAGGGCCTGTATTATAATGATGGGTGACAGCGAGACCTTATAAAATGCCATCTTGACCGTTGTGAGAGCGGTTTTCGGACTTGGTGATTCAAAGCGGCGGAATACCGATTTTGAACCCCTGAAAAATCCCGGCGTAAATTCTGCCCGGAAAGGGTACAAAACAACTTATGCTTTGGACATTCTATTATTAACAGGCTTATTCAAGGCCACAGACCGTTAAATACAAATGACACCGTCATTCAGGCAATCCGCAAAAGGATTAGCCTGAGAGGAGGGAATATGTTCTGTAAACAATGCGGAAATCCGCTTCCGGAAGAGGACCGGCACTGCAGAGTGTGCGGGCTAGAAGTTTCCAAACCTTCGGAGGTCACAGAAACCTTTGAGGAAACCCAGTCACGAAATGGGTCGAAACCGGAGCAGAGGGAGCCGGACCACCGCCTTTTCAAATGGGATCTGAACGGATTTCCAACACCCAAGAAGACGGAAGAAATAGACTTCAACTGGGGTGTGGGGGATTCGGAGGCTTTGGGAAACACAGTTTCTGCAGACCCGGTTTCCGGGGAGAACAGGGTAGAAACGGGAACGGATGGGCAACCGCTTTCGGATCTGACCGAGGAACTGAATAAGTTCTTCACCTTTGACAAAGCCGGAGAAGATTTCCAAAAACTTCTCGATAAAGAATTTGAAAAGATCAGGGAACGCTCCTTGCCTCAGGATAGTCGCCCTTACATAAAATCCATGAATCTTGGGGATCGGATTGGCCTATCGGCAGAAGCGGAAGACCCCCGGACCGAAACCGCTGAGGCCGAAGAGACACCGGGTTCCCAACTGACGCAGGATCTCGTACAGGACCATGCCGTTGAAGCGGCAGAAGAAACCCCGCTCCCGGAGATGGAAGAGGAGGAAGAACCCGAAGTGATCTGGGTCAGCCATGAGGCTCAGATTGGGGCTTCAAAGGATTCTCTCGGTGAGGAATCCGAGGAGGGGCCAAAGGCAGCCTCAGAGGAAGTCTCTCAAAGCGATGATCCAAAGGTGATTCAAGAAGAATCCTTGGAAGCAGTCCCCGAACCGATACCGGCCCAGGATCAAGAATTGATACCGACCCCGGACCCCGAGCCCTTGCAGAAGCCCGGAGAAGAACAGAATCCCAATCCGGCTACCAATCCCACTCCGGCTCCACTCTGGTTTGAAGACCAAAATGAAGGGGATAATGAAGGGGACAAAGTACGAAAAACAGGCGGCACCATAGGAAGGGCCGTCCTCATACTCATCATCGCAGTCCTGCTGGTGGAAGCCGCCATATTGGGAATCCAATACTTTGCGCCGGACAGCAATGCCGCCGTAAAAGCCGCCGAAATCAACACAGTGGTGAGAGAGACCCTGACGGATTGGAAGGACACCACCGTAGCATTTTTTAAAGGAATCGGGGGAAACGAAGAGACTGGTTCCGGGGAAGTAACCGACCCGGATGAAAATGAAAATCCTGACACGGAGATTCCCGGGGACCCTGACAATGCGGAAGCACCGGGGGAAAAACCGGGATCCGGCCAGACGGGTCAGGAGCCGGGAACCCAGCCGGACACTTCCCCTGCCGCGGATAAAGAGGCCCTGATTGCCTCCCTTTCGGATTACAATAAGAATATTGCCCTGGTAAAGGCCAACAACACTTTGACCTGGAAGTCGGACGGAGATTATGCCCTGGATGACATCAAAAACTCCGCTCCCATTGAAAACAACTACTGGACCACCGACCCCGGCGGAAATCATGTGTATTACGACAAGGAGATCGTGGCAACCATCATGGATTTTGACTCCGAATGGATCGACTATGTAAACGGCGGCAGCAACGGGGTCATCGACCTGACAAAAGAGGGAAGCCGTGCACGAAGGAATGTGGAGACCTTCTCCAAGGTAGGGAAGGTGGAACAAAGCTTTTTACTGCTGGAAATCGGTGAGATCCGCAAGGGTGAAAACGGCTTCTACGTCTGGACTTACGAAGAAATCAAAGAAGTCCAAGGAAGCCGGGCTACCACGAAAAAATACAACTGGATTTACCAACTGGAGCCGGTGGACGGTGCCATGAAAGTGGTAAACTACTACCGGTATTGAGGGACACGGAAGTACAATCAAAAGGTGCGACAAAAAATCAGGAGTGGAATCCGCGACAAAGCGGCATTACATAGAATAAAAATACTTGGAGGTTACTATGTCAACAAAGTCAATGTACAAAAGAGAAGAAATCGGTCTGGGGAACCCCGCATTTTCCGCATCAAGGACTACCATTGAGACGGCGTTTTACGGAAACAATGTGAAGAAAGTCATAGATTTAAAAGAAGCCTATCACATGGCACAGCAGTCCACCGGAACCATCACTCTGGACCTGCCTGTTTACAAACCGGAAGCAATCGGTCTTCCCGACGATGCAAAGATCCTTCTGTTCAACGACGGAGAGACTGTGGGAAGATTTGCCGGCGCCCGGATCATTCTGGGTGAAAAAGGAGTGGTAGAGGCAGATTTTGCAGGTCTTCTCAGAGAAGCGGCTTACAAGACCAGATATAAGACCATGCTTCACACCCAGGCATATATTGGCCTTGACAAGGACTTCATCATCAAAGCCAACCTCCTGGTTCCGGAAACCTACGAAAACACCATGTATAACTGGCTGTTGAATTTCCAATATATCAACGATATCTACAATCGGATGTATGCGGAGTCCGTCCCTGTGGGTAGCGAGCCGGACATCTACATCCTCTCGGATCCTGACTGGAAAGATTCCAGATATCCCAACGGAATCGCCTATTTTGATCCGGAGCACAACTGCGCGGCGCTCCTGGGACTTCGCTATTTCGGCGAGCATAAGAAAGGAACCCTCACACTTGCCTGGGGCGTGGCCAACCGCAACGGCTATGCTTCCTGCCACGGAGGTTTGAAGCGCATGGTCCGCAAGGACGGCAAAAAGCACGTTATGGGTGTCTTCGGCCTTTCCGGCTCGGGCAAATCCACCCTGACCCATGCCAAGCATGAAGGGAAATACGATGTAACTGTGCTTCACGACGATGCTTATGTTATTTCCACGGAGAATGGGTCCAGCGTGGCATTGGAACCCTCCTATTTTGACAAAACCCAGGACTATCCCCTGGTTTCAAATGACAACAAATACCTGATTACCATGCAGAACTGCGGCGTTACCGTGGATGCAGACGGCAAGCTGGTCCCTGTCACGGAAGATATCCGGAACGGAAACGGCCGTGCTATTAAATCCAAGCTCTGGGCAGCCAACCGGGTGGACAAACTGGATGAGCCCATCAACACCATCGTCTGGCTCATGAAGGACCACTCTCTTCCCCCGGTAGTGAAGCTGGAAGATCCGGTGCTGGCATCGGTTATGGGGGCGTGTCTGGCTACAAAGCGGACCACCGCCGAAAAGCTGCTAAAGGGTGTGGATAAGGATGCTCTGGTCTTCGAACCCTATGCAAATCCCTTCCGCACCTATGCCCTGGAGCAGGATTACTTCAAATTCAAGGCCCTTTTTGAGGAGCGTGGCGTTGTTTGCTACATCATAAACACGGGCCATTTCCTGGATCGCAAGATTCCCAAAGAAGTGACCATCGACATCATCGAACAAATCGTCGATGAGACAGCGGATTTCAAAGATTTCGGACACCTCCGGGGCATGAAGACCATGGATGTGGAAGGCTTCGTCCCGGATTTCAAAGACAAAGATTATGTGGAGCTGCTCCACAACAGTGTGGAAAACAGGATCAACTATCTAAATTCGCTGAAAGAGTTTAAGGGCGGCAGGGATCAGCTTCCGGAGGAAGCCCTTGATGCTCTGGAAAGTCTGCTGAAATAAACAGCAGAACAAAGAAGGGGTGATTTTTTGAAAAAGAAGAGAATTGGCCTTACCTTGCTGATCGTTATCCTGGTGGTGGCACTTGCTGTCTTCGGTGCTATGATCGGCTTTATCACCGATTACCTCTGGTTTAGAGAGTTGGGGTATACCAGCGTGTTTTTCAAACAGCTGTTTACCCAGCTGAAGCTGGGGATTCCCACTTTCCTCGTGCTGACGCTGCTGTCCTACCTCTACCTGATGGCGCTGAAGAGGGGATATTACAAGCGGGTGGACATTGCCGACGACCCGGCCATGAAGGAAAAAATCCTAAACATTCTGGGATTGGCCATAAGCGGCGTTTTTGGAGCTCTGATCACGCTGACCACTGTGACCAGGCTTTGGTTTGAAATCCTGAAGTTTTCAAACAGCACCGACTTTGGTATCGCCGACCCCATCTTCAACATGGACATCTCCTTCTATGTATTCAAGCTGGAGCTGATTACCCATGTGAATCAAATCCTCATCGGCGTTGTGGTGGCTTTCATCGTTGTCACCCTGCTGTTTTACTCTCTCCTGCTTTCTGCCAGAAGGCCAAAAATTTTTGAGGAAAAGGAAAACAGTGAGTTCCAGTACGGTGAAAATGGAGAACCGCGCTATACCGGCAACTATACCCAGGGCTTTGGCGCCTTCGGGCAGACCATCAACGATGCTCTGGGAGGGATATTCAAGGGTTTCAACACCCCTCCGAAACGCACCGGCTCAACCCAACTGGATAAGGACAACCTGAAGCAGCTTCTGGTGATCGCTTCCAGGCAGATTAAAATCCTCGGTGTCGTTTTCTTCCTCATGGTGGGCGTAAACTTCTGGCTCAAACAGTACCAGTTGCTCTACTCGAGCACGGGTATCCTTTACGGTGCCGGATTTACGGACATCAACGTGACTCTGTGGGTGTACCGGGCTCTGGTGGTTCTATCCGTTGTAGCGGCAGTCACCTTTATCCTAGGATTCCAAAAGAAGAACGTGAAGATGATGCTGGGGGTTCCCCTCATCATGATTATCCTTTCCGTTGCGGGGACCGGCGCAGCTGTCATGGTCCAAAATCTAATCGTGTCTCCGGACGAGATCAATAAGGAATCCCCCTTCCTACAGAACAACATCACCTATACCCAATACGCCTATGACCTGCAGGACATTTCCATCAAGGAATTTGCAGCATCCAACACCCTGACTAAGGAAGACATTCTAGGTAACATGGGTACCATATCCAACATCCGGATCAACGACTTCGAGCCTGCGGAAAAGTTCTACAACCAGGCTCAGAATCTGAGGACTTACTACCAGTTCAACGATGTGGATGTAGACCGGTATATGATTAACGGAGAGTATACCCAGACCTTCCTTTCGGCCCGTGAAATCGATGAGACCAAGATTATAAATCAGCCATGGCTTTCCAAGCATCTCAAGTACACCCACGGATACGGCATCACTCTTTCCAGGGTAGACAAGGTGACGGAAAGCGGCCAGCCGGATATGCTGATCAAGAGCATTCCTCCCGTGTCCGATGTTGAGGAAATCAGCATCGACCGGCCGGAGATCTACTTCGGCGAACTGACCAACAACTATATCATAACCAATACAGACGAGTTGGAATTCGACTATCCCAGCGGCGATGCCAACGTGTACAATACCTATGAAGGGGAAGCGGGAATCAACTTAAATCTGCTGAACCGCATCATGTTCGCCATTCGTGAGCAGAGCCTTAAGATCCTGGTGTCCAACAACATCGACAGCAACTCCAAGATCCTCATAAACCGCAACATCAAGGACAGGGTCCAGAAGGTCGCTCCATTTTTAAGCTATGATGCGGATCCCTACGTGGTTACCGCAGACGGGAAGCTCTACTGGATGATGGACGCTTACACCTACAGCAGCTATTATCCTTATTCCGAGCCCTTCAGCCCTGAGAGCAAGGTCAACTACATCCGAAACTCCATCAAGGTGGTAGTGGATGCTTACAATGGCCACACCAACTTCTATCTGGTGGATAATGAAGACCCCATCGCCAACACCCTGAAGGCCATTTATCCCAAATTGCTGAAGGATTTTGAAGAGATGCCGGAAGCTCTGCAAAAGCACATCCGCTACCCCAACATGCTCTTCAGCATCCAGGCCAGCATCTATACCAAGTATCATATGAACGATGTAGAGGTGTTCTATCAGTCCGAGGACAGATGGGAGATTTCCCAGGAGATCTTCGGAACAGAACCCACGCTGATGACGCCCAACTACTACATCATGAAGCTGCCCGGCGAGAATGACGAAGAGTTCATCAACTCCGTTCCATATACTCCATATGGGAAGAAGAACATGACCGGGCTCCTCATAGCAAGAAACGACGGGGAAAATTACGGTGAGCTGGTGCTTTTCCGGCTGCCCAAGTCCAAGATCGTTTACGGGCCCATGCAGGTAGAAGGCTTTATTGACCAGGAGACGGATATCTCCAAGGAGTTCTCCCTTTGGAATTCTGCCGGCTCCAGCTATACCAGAGGCAACATGTTCGTCATTCCCATAGAGGATTCTCTGGTCTATGTGGAACCCATCTATCTGGAGGCTACCAACAGCAGCTTGCCGGAAGTGAAGCGGGTCATCATCTATTACAATGACCGGATTGCCTATGAGCCTTCCTTGGCAGAGGCTCTGGATGCCATGTTCGGAGCCGGTTCCGGCTCACCGCTAAACGGCGATCAGGAGGGACCCGGAACGGAGACTCCTTCCGAGACTCCCGGAGAGGGCGTCCCGGATGCGGATGCCTTGATCCGCAAAGCGGTAGATGCCTACAACAGCGCAGTATCCGCCCAGGAAAAGGGAGATTGGGCATCCTATGGCCAGTACCTGAACGAACTGGAAAGCTATCTGAACCAGCTGAATGCGGGTTCCCCTGAAGGCGAAGCAACAGCACCCCAGGCGGAGTCCGAGGCAGCGGTAGATCTTCCGGAACAGCCTGCACAATAATCTCACATAGAAGCGGAGCATAATCCGCAGACAAAATACACCCGTGGGTCAACCCCACGGGTGTATTTTCCTGCCAAGGGGACAGACCCTTTGTCAGGTTTTCCGGTCAAAGGGTCTGTCCCCTTGGTTCCTTGCTGATGTCAGACTGAAAACAGGTGGGCTTTGATCAGGCGTTTGCGGATTTCGGGGCCTGCAACCGTAGAGAAGATGATTTTGGCCAAATCCCCCGGTATGAAAGGAAGGACTCCTGCCGCCAAGGCAGCACCGGCCGACAGATCGGCCTGCCAGGCGAGCCATGCAGTTCCAAGGGTATAGCAAATGGCCGTACCCAGGACCATCCCGGTAAAGCACCAATACCATTTACCGAAAAAACGGTCGATGAAATATCCGGCAATCAAGGCCATCAGGATAAATCCCACAATATACCCTCCGGTGGGTCCCAAAAGCTTGGCGGGTCCTCCCGAAAAGCCGGAGAATACCGGTACGCCCACAAAACCGATAAACACATAGATGAGCAGGCTTATGGTTCCGTTTTTCATCCCAAGTGCGTAAAGGGCTATGAAGATGGCCAGGTTGGTGAAAGAAATGGGGACCGGGCCCAGAGGTATGCTTAAAGGGCCCAGCATGCACATCACTGCCGCCATGACACCGATGATGGCCATTTGATAAGTTTTCGATTTACTTGTCATTGTCAATCTCGCTTTCGTCTTTGTCTGCTGTCATCAATCTGCTCCCGGTTTTTATTATCAATCCGGTTTCGTCTTTGGCTGCTGTCCTCAATCGGATTCCAGCCTGCATTGTCAACCCGGCTTCGTCTTTGGCTATTGTCATCGATTTGCTTCCGGCCTGTCATTGCTAATCTGCTTTCGTTCTGCCGATAAAGGAACCGGGTAAGGCTCCAAGCCTTAGCTTTAAGCGTGAAAGTGGTTTTTACAAGGATAAGTATATACTAGCCCGGGAAGATTGTAAACCAATTTGAATAATGTGGTATACAATCAAATTCCCAACTCCTTTTTGTGGGGAGATGTGCAAAATTTCAAGTAATGCGGGGTTATTTAAAAATCTTTCATTGATTCTGCGCAAAATTTCAAGTAATGCGGGAATATGTGCCATGTTTTAACAATTAATCTCGCACAAGTTGAAATTTTGCGCATTTCACCGAAGGTTGGGGAAGGTTGGGGAAGGCTGCGGAAGGCTACGTCGCAATTTAGATGTTGCTTACTTCCTGGCACACTGAAATAGCTGACAATCCCTATTCTGAGTCTGGCGTCGTATTCAATGCGAACGAAAACTCCCATACAAAGCATGCTATTTTTACGCGAACCTCGACAAAGCACTGAAAGCAGTGGTATAATTAACAATTAGAGTAAATGCAAGAGGAAAGGGGCTGGACCATTGGATCTTAAGAAAATGCTTTTTACCATACCTGCGGAATTCCATTCGAAAGAGGAGATTACCGCCCTGCTGAAGGACCATCCGGAGGTCATGTTCGTTTCCTTGGTGGGCGTTGACATCGGAGGCCATGATACGGATGAAAAGATTCCTGTAGAATTGTTTCTCAAGGATATGGAGCAGTTCTTTTCTCAGGGAGTCCAGACAGACGGATCCAGCGTGGTTCTGCCCAAAATAGCGGCATTAAACAACGCGAAAGTTGATATTATTCCCGACCTGGATGTGAACTGGTACGTGGATTATAATTTCCTCAACATCATCGAGGAGACGGGATTGCCGGTTGGAACCCTGCGGATTCCCGCCACCTTGCTCCACAACGATACGGCAGAGGTGGGGTCCCGCTCTATCCTGAAGCAAACAGCGGCGTTGTTCCAAAAAGAGGTTCTGAGGCTTTTAAGAGAACATCCTTACGTGTTTGAGTATTTGGACATCGATTTGGCAGATGACATCGAAGAGATTGAGATGACCGGAGCCACGGAGCTGGAGTTCTGGGTGAAAACGCCGGAGGACAAGGCGGACCGGGAGCAGCTCTCCACCTCACAGGAGCTCAAAGAACAGTATTGGCAGCGGACCAGAGGGCCGGTTCGAACGGCTCTGGAGCGGACGCTCCACTTCCTGGAGCAATACGGGTTCGGTATGGAAATGGGCCACAAAGAGGTGGGAGGAATCAAGGCCAAGCTGGGCCATTCCGGCCGTTACGACCACATCATGGAGCAGCTGGAGATTGACTGGAGGTTCAGCAGCCTCCTGCAGTCCGCAGACAACGAGCTGCATATCCGCTATGTGATCAAGGATATCTTCCGGGCTCACGGACTGGATGTAACATTTATGGCTAAGCCCATCGAAGGAGTCTCCGGCAACGGAGCCCATACCCACATGGGAGTGGCGGCAAAGCTCAAGGACGGCAGGCGGGTCAACTTGTTTGCGCCGAAGAACATGAAGGAAAACTTCATGACACCCATCGGCTTCGGGGCCCTCATGGGAATCTTAAAAAACTACGAAATTATGAGCCCCTTCATTGCCTCCACAAATGACGCTTTAAATCGGCTGAAGGTAGGTTTCGAAGCCCCCGTGTGCATCGTCACTTCCCTGGGGCACAGGACGGAAAATCCATCAAGGAACCGGACGATTCTGGTAGGCCTCATTCGAGATGAAAAAAATCCTCTGAGCACCAGATTCGAACTTCGTTCCCCCAATCCGAAGAGCAATAAATACCTGGTGATGGCCACGTCCTATCTGGCCATGCTGGACGGTATCAAGGCTTCCCTGGAAGGCGGAAAATCGGCCCGGGAGTTAGAAGTGGCGTTATCCAAGGCCTACGGTGAAGACGCCTTTTATCTGGAGAAGGATAGGGCCTACCGCAGTGAGGAAGATGTATATAAAGCCTTCAGCCAGGAGGAGCGGGACAGGTACTTCGGTAAGCCGCCGGGGACGGTCTGGGAAAGCATCTGCAATTTTGACGAACATCCCGAGAAGCTGTCTGTGCTCACCAGGGAAGGTGTTTTCGATGAAATAACCATAGATTCTTATAAGGAAGCTGTCCTTGCCCAATGGGCCATGGAACTCCATCATCGGATTATACCCAATGTGATGGACCGGGTCCGGGAATGCCACAAATGTCACAACGACAATGACTGCACCGATCTAGACCTGCTCAACTGGAATAAAATCCAGGAGCTGCGGGTCTATCTGGGTCAGGACCGGATCGGGAAAAACTCCTTGCTGACCCGGATAAAGATCGCATTGGATGATGGAAAATACCAGCTTGCTTCGGATTTGCAGAAGGAAATGCAGGAAAAAGTTGAGGATTTGACGGAAACCTATATACAATATAAGAAGAACTTGTTTTAGAGAAGCTCCGCCCCCTTTCAGCGAAGAGCCGGTGTGAGAGTTTAGAGCCCCGGACAGAACGTAGCAGAGCCGGGTTGAGAAAAGAGTATAGAAGAAAAGAGGAAAGATGAGATGCTGGATATCAAGAGAATTCGGGATGAGTTTGATGCGGTCAAACAGAGTGTAGAGTCCAGGGGCCAGGGCGATTATGGTATAGACAGGGTCATTGAGCTGGATACCTTGCGCAGAGGACTGCTTGCTGACGTGGAAGCCAGAAAAAGTCGTCAGAATTCGGATTCCAGAGAGATTCCCAAACTCAAAAAAGAGGGCAAGGACACATCGGCCCTCATGGCAGAAATGAAAAGCCTCGCCGAGGAAATCAAAGCGTTGGACGGAGAGGTGAGCCGCATCGAAGAGGAATTGAAGGACACCCTTCTCAACATCCCCAACACCCCCAACGAAAAAGTGCCGAAGGGTGCCAGCGACAAGGACAATAAAGAGGTCCGCAGATGGGGCGAACCCGCATCGGTGGATTTTGAGCAAAAGCCTCACTGGGATGTGGGAGGGGATTTGGATATTCTGGACTTCGAGAGAGCCACGAAAATCGCAGGTACCAGGTTTACCGTCTATAAAGGCCTTGGAGCCAGGCTGGAGCGCTCGGTGATGAACTTCATGCTGGATCTCCACACAGGCGAACATGGTTTTACCGAGATTCTGCCACCTTTTATGGTCAATCGGGATGCCATGACAGGCACCGGCCAGCTGCCAAAGTTTGAAGACGATATGTTCCACGTTCCCGCGAAGGATTTTTTCCTGATTCCGACGGCGGAAGTCCCTGTGACCAACCTGCTGATGAACGAGATTCTCGACGGCGACAAGCTCCCTATCTACTACACGGCGTATACGCCCTGTTTCCGCAAGGAAGCGGGTTCCGCCGGGAGAGATACAAGAGGCCTGATTCGGCAGCACCAGTTCAACAAGGTGGAACTGGTAAAGTTTTGCAAACCGGAAGACTCCTATGGAGAACTGGAATCCCTCACTGCTGCGGCGGAAGAGGTTCTCAGAAGGCTTCAGATTCCCTACCGGGTCGTCCTTCTCTCCACCGGCGACATGGGTTTCAGCTCTGCAATGACTTATGATATCGAAGTCTGGATGCCCAGCTACGGCAGGTATGTGGAGATTTCCTCCTGCAGCAATTTCGAGAGTTATCAGGCCAGGCGGGCTAATATTCGGTTCCGCCGGGAGGCTGGGAGCAAGACCGAATTCGTTCATACTTTAAACGGTTCTGGGCTGGCCGTGGGAAGGACCACCGCAGCAATTCTGGAGAACTACCAACAGGCTGACGGCTCCGTGGTGGTGCCGGAAGCCCTCCGCCCCTACATGGGCATAGATGTAATCCGAAAATAATCCGGCCAGGGAGCCAGGGGGACAGACCCTTTGTCCGCAAAAACTGACAAAGGGTCTGTCCCCCTGGCTCCCCTAGTTCCCGGTTGATGGAGAAATACTATGGCGCTGAAAATCAATACCGGTGATATCCTTGAACTGAAAAAACCCCATCCCTGTGGAGGCAAGACCTTTGAAGTCATGCGGGCCGGCATGGATTTCCGTTTGAAATGTCTGACCTGCGAAACCCAGGTTTGGCTCACAAGACCCAATCTCGAAAAGCGGATAAGAAAGATTACCCCTGCCCCAACGGAAGGGGATCCAAAGTAATTCCGCTAGCATTGCAAATTTAACCAGGATTGCAAAAAAACCAGCAATTTTGTATAACTGAAGATATGAAGAGAATCGGTGCTGTGATGGAGACCTTGGAAAATAAGGATATGTAATTAAATGTAATTGCGTAGGCATAGCTGATTTATCCAAGATTCCAATAAAATGCAGAGTTTTGTATAAGAATCAGCCAATTCTTATACAAAATCAAGTGTATAAAGTGTTCTCTGGTTAATTACTATAAATTTAGGCCATGAAAAGCGGCAAATATGGAAAAAATCCGGCTAAATTATACAAGAGAGACCGGGAAATTTGATTTCTGGTTAACTTGATATTATACCGGCACTGGATCACCCTGACACAGTCATAATCCCACTGGAACTCACTTGGAAAAAGTGGTTGACAAACAAAATTGCTTTTCATATACTGTTAGCAATATACAAAAGTAAATGCGATGACGGAGTCTTGATCTACACAGTAAGCGTTGCAGAGAGCCGGCGGCAGCTGGAAAGCCGGTACGAAAGTGTTTTTCATTCTCGCTCCCGAGCATGGTTTCCGAAAGCTTGATAAAATCAGCAGCAATAGCATAGCTATACGAAATTGAAAAACGAACCAGAGTTTAATAAAACCAAAGGGTCGTATTGCGCAGGAAAAATTTCGTACAGCGTAGATAGAGTGAAGGAAGTCGAGGGAGTGTACCCGGATGTACATGACCGAGCCTGACGGAAGCGATAGCATAGCTGTACGGAATTTTAACAAGCAATAAGAGGCCACGGCAGGCACCGTTATCAAGGCCCAGGGTTTGTCAGAACCTGCAGAGTGACCGGCTTTTCCGGTAAACAGGGTGGTACCGCGGTAGAATTATCGTCCCTGGAGTCAGTGGCTCCGGGGATTTTATATTCCCGGAAATCAAGGAGTAGGCAATGCCCTATAATTATGCCAAACACATAATAAGAGGCAGGGGGCCGATTCAGAATGGAGGCTTACAATGAACAGTAAAATCAAGATTTTCGACACCACCTTGAGAGACGGGGAGCAGTCACCGGGCTGCAGCATGAACCTTACGGAAAAGCTGCAAATGGCAAAGCAGTTGGAACGCATGAAAGTGGACATCATCGAAGCAGGTTTCGCCATATCTTCGCCGGGGGATTTTACATCGGTGAGGACCGTGGCAGAAACCATAAAGGAATCTGTGGTAGCCAGCCTGGCAAGAACCACAAAAGAGGACATCGACAGGGCCTGGGAGGCGGTATCCGTGGCGGTCAGCCCCAGGATCCATACCTTTATCGCCACTTCTCCCATCCACATGGAATACAAGCTCAATATGACCCCGGATCAAGTGGTGGAACAGGCTGCGGCCATGGTGAAATATGCAAAGAAGTATTGCAGTGATATCGAGTTTTCCGCCGAGGATGCCACCAGAAGCGATCCTGCATTTCTGGCCAGAGTCTTCAGCGAAGTAATCAAAGCCGGTGCCACCACGATTAATATTCCCGACACCGTCGGATACACGGTACCGGATGAATTCTACGACTTTCTGATCAAGGTCCGGGAACTGTGTCCCTCCCTTGATAAGGTGGACATTTCCGTCCACTGCCACAACGACCTGGGGCTGGGTGTTGCCAACTCTCTTGCTGCCATTAAAGCCGGCGCGGTGCAAGTGGAAACCACCATCAACGGCATCGGAGAAAGAGCCGGAAACGCGGCAATGGAAGAACTGGTCATGGCTCTGGCCACTCGCCGCGATATATTCAAAGCGGAAACCGGTATCGTGACAACGGAAATCATGAGAGCATCAAAGCTGCTGACTACGATTACCGGTGTGAAGGTGCAACCCAACAAGGCCATCGTAGGAGAAAATGCCTTTGCCCACGAGGCAGGCATTCACCAGCACGGAGTCCTGAAAAACAAGGAGACTTATGAGATTATGACTCCGGAATCGGTGGGCCTCACCCAAAACAGCATGGTCCTTGGCAAGCATTCGGGCAAGCATGCGCTAAGGAGCAAAGCGAAGGAGCTGGGCTTCGACCTTACCGAAGAAGCCTTGGAGCGCGCCTTTACCAGATTCAAGGTCATCGCCGACAAAAAGAAACAAATCTATGATGGAGACATTGAAGCCTTGCTGAGTAAAGAAGCCTTGCAGGTTCCCAAAACCTATCAGATGAAGAGCTTCGTCATCAACAGCGGCAACAGTATCACATCCACTGCAGTAGTCGAAGCCATCAGGGATGGGAAGACCGTAGAGAAGGTTTCGAGAGGGGACGGCCCCATCGATGCCGCATTCCGGGCAATCGGAAAGATTGTGGGCAAAGAGATGAAATTGGAGGACTACCAACTCCATTCTGTAACAGAAGGAATGGACGCCTTGGGGGACGCCCTGGTGAAAATAAGCAGCGACGGGAAATCCTATGCGGGCAGAGGCCTGTCCACAGATGTGATTGAAGCCAGCATCCATGCCTACATCAACGCAGTGAACAAGATGATTTATGAGGAGAGCAGAAGAGATGGAATTTAAGATTGCGGTCCTGTCAGGGGATGGAATCGGCCCGGAGATTACACGGGAGGCCGTTAAGGTTCTGAGCAAAGTCGGGGACCGTTTTGGTCACAGCTTTACCTATGACTATGCTCCGGTGGGAGGCTCTGCCTTTGATGCCACGGGAGAATGCCTGCCTGCAGAGACTCTTGCAACGTGTCGGAATAGCCAAAGCATCTTGTTTGGGGCAGTGGGAGGACCAAAATGGGATCATCTGCCGGGGGAACAGCGGCCGGAAAAGGCCCTGCTTAATCTGAGAGAAAGCCTGGGCCTATATGCCAACCTGAGGCCGGCTTTGCTCTTCCCGGAGCTTTCGGATGCCTGCCCTTTGAAACCGGAGATTATCGGGGGAGGTTTGGATGTTCTGGTGGTTAGAGAGCTCACAGGCGGAATCTATTTCGGGGAAAAAGGTCGGTGCAATACGGAAAGAGGTCCGGGGGCCTACGATGTAGAACTTTACACAGAGTATGAGGTGGAGCGGATTGCCCGCCTAGCTTTTTCCATGGCCATGAAGAGGAGCAGGCGACTGACCAGCGTAGATAAAGCAAATGTGCTGGAGAGCTCCCGTCTTTGGAGAAGCGTGGTGGATCGCCTTAAAGGGGAATACCCGGAGGTAGAGCTGTCTCATATGTATGTGGATAATGCCGCAATGCAGCTGGTTCGGGATCCAAAACAGTTTGATGTAATTGTAACAAGCAATATGTTTGGCGACATCCTTTCCGATGAAGCGGCTATGATTGCCGGATCTATAGGTCTTTTGCCCTCCGCCAGTTTAGGAGAGGGTGCATTCGGACTCTATGAACCTATACACGGCAGTGCGCCGGATATCGCGGGGCAGGATATTGCAAACCCCATCGCCACGATTCTGTCTATGGGGATGATGCTCCGCTTCAGCTTGGGACTGTCGGAGGAAGCGGATGCGGTGGAAGATGCGGTGAAGGCGTTTCTTGCAGACGGATACCGGACAAAGGATATTATGAGTGATGGAATGAAGGAGACAGGGACCCGGGAGACAGGGGACAGGATTGCCGCAGCCATTTGATGAGGCGATTTGAGCGAATAGTAATTGATTGTAGGTTTTATTTCTAAGTTCAGTAGGAAATAAGGCCTACTTTTTTAAAAATTATAGGTTTTATTTTGAATTTTCTATAATTTAGAGGGCTATTTTCTGCCTGAAAAGCGCAAAATGGGCGTTGAGAAAGGTAGAATGTAGGCCCTGTTTCCCAGTGTTTTAGGGAGAGTAAACCTATATTCTTTTTGTATAGGTTACATTTTATAATCCCAGTAGGCCAGTGAGACTACTAACCGATAGAAATTCAATACTTGGTGAGAGGAAGGCAGATGGATGGTTAGGTGCCTTTATTATTTACTAGAACTGCCGAGTCACAAATTCTGTGGGTATGGGAGGCGTAAATTGAGGAAGGATATCTACAAGTCGGCAGGATTTGAACAAGGTCTTATAAAATAAAATATTAACAGAAGTTTATTGCAATCTAATTGGGGTATTGTTATAATATTAACATAATTAAACCACCGTCCTGAATGCACGAGGGTTCGTCCCCAGTGAGAAGGCGAGAGACTATGACGATTTCACGCAATAAATGGAATCCTTATGCCTCCGCATAAGGATTTCTTTCGCTCATAGTAAAAGGAAGGCCGATGGTAAACAGGAGTACGGAGCCATACCAACGGAGGCTTCGGTAAACTTGGGGCCGGGCGAGAGCAAAGGCTACTAAGGTAAATAGGGAGAAAGTAGGAAAGAAAAAATGAAAAGACGGACTGCATTATTATTGATCCTTGCGCTGTGCTTTGGTTTGCTGGCCGGTTGTGCCCCCGCTGAAACGGAAACACCGCCGGAAGAACCGGAAGCAGCTGAGGTTACCACATTCCGCATTGCCTCACTGAAAGGCCCTACAACCATGGGGATGGTCAAGCTGATGAGCGACGCGGAACAAGGAACGGTGAAACACGACTACCAGTTTGAAATGTACGGAACTGCCGATGAGATTGTTCCCAAGCTGGTGAACGGGGAACTGGATATTGCCCTCCTTCCCTGCAACCTGGCAAGCGTTCTCTACAATAAGACACAAGGGGCCGTACAGGTTGCTGCTATCAACACTCTTGGGGTTCTCTATGTTGTAGAAAGCGGCGATACAGTGAAGTCAATCGCAGATCTGG
>CAYOYO010000033.1:0-17064 GCA_964408195.1 uncultured Oscillospiraceae bacterium
GCCTTCCGTAGCCCTCGATGCACAAAGCCCCGAGCAAACGTCCAAAACGGGGTACGGACCAGCTTCTTCTGATACCAAAGTACCACAGGCAACTCAGAGAATCAACTCGAAAATACAACATTGGCGGAGGAGGCTATTAAAACCCAGGACCAAGCCTATGTCAATTTCATGGACGAAACCAAAGAATACAGCAATCCGATTTGTCACTCCTCATGAAGAGCCGTGGATTGAAACTACCACATGGTCATGGTCCTGGCTGACAAGAGCAATGCAGCCCCCTCGCATAAGACAATCCAACGCTTTCCGGGCGCTGTTTCAGTTTACAAAAGCTTATTCCCATGTTACATTTGTATTGTGGCAAATTTACTTTAACGTGTGTTTGACTTCTAAATTAATAAATTGTTATGTTATTAATCATGTAAATCAAACAGCGATAAATATCCTGTTGATACTTGTGTTATCTAGTGTGGGAGAAAAGGAGGATTTGCATGAGTTTAAAGTATGAGGCACTGTTCAAACCTTTCAAGATCGGTAATCTGGAGGTTAAGAACAGGATTTGTATGTCACCGATGCTACCAAACGGATGGCTTGATGAAAACAAAAATGTTACCGATACGAGTATTTCCTATTATGCGGAGCGTGCAAAAAACGGAGTCGGATTAATTGTTGTAGGCGCAAGCTTCCCTGATGCCGATTTGGAAAAGGCAAACTTTAATAAGTCGCCTTTTTCCGTTCCGGAAGAATTCGTTATTAAAACAAAGAAACTCACAGAGGCAGTCCATAAATACGGTGGGAAGGTTTTCTTCCAGATTCAACTGGGCTCCGGCCGAACGGGCGTACCCGCAACCTCTCCGGGTGTATTGCCCGTAGCCCCCTCGCCTGTAAAAAACCGGTGGGATCCCAGCGTGATTTGCAGAGAATTGACAAAAGATGACATACGGAGATTGATTGATTCTACGGTTCAAGGAGCTGTATTAGCCAAGCAAGCCGGTTGTGACGGGATAGATATCAACGGCATCAAGGGTGGATATCTTGGTGATCAGTTTGCTACGGATGCCTTCAATCACCGGACGGATGAATACGGCGGCAGCTTAGAAAACAAGATCCGTATTCTGACAGAAATAGTACGGGGCATTAAAGAAAAATGCGGACCGAATTTCCAAGTCACGACTCGCCTCGGAACAAAAGCACACATGAAAGCAGAGGGTGTGGGACAACTCCCCGGAGAAGAATACACCGAGTTTGGCCGGGATATGGAAGAAAGCTTAAAGATAGGCAAAATGCTTGAAGCAGCCGGTTTCGATGCAATCATATTCGGCACGGGAACATATGATTCCCTATACTGGCTTTATCCTCCCATGTATATGCCGGAAGGAACTTACCTGGAGGAAGCACAAATACTGAAAAAATCCTTAAATATCCCGGTGATCTGTCCCGGAAAACTAAGTGATCCCCAGCTTGCCAATAAGGCCGTGGAAGAAGGCTTGGTCGATGCCGTTGCTATGGGACGGGGACTCGTCGCCGATGCTGAGTGGGCAGATAAAGTCAAACGTGGAGACATAGAAAATATCCGGCCTTGTATTTACTGTAATAACGGTTGCCTTGCACGGGTCCTGGGAGGTTTCAGTATGCAGTGCGCCGTGAATCCCGATGTGTTCAATGAAGCTGAGATTGCCGAAAAGTACAGGAGAGTTCCCCAGGTGAAAAAGGTCTCCATTATCGGTGGAGGTATCGCAGGGATGGAAGCCGCCCGAGTTGCGGCTATCCGAGGACACAAGGTAACAGTCTATGAGGGTCGGGATAAGTTGGGTGGTCTGATGATACCCGCCCATGTACCGGATTTTAAATTCCGGGATAAATGGTTATTGGATTGGTTTGAACTCCAGTTAAAGAAACTGGATGTTGAAATCAAACTGAATCGTAAAATGACCACGGAAGAAATCCTGAATCTGGATGCCGATGAAATCGTAATAGCAACGGGAAGCACCGCAAAGACCATCGATATTCCAGGTGGTCAGCAGGCAAAAGTCGTTACTGCAACCGATGCTCTGACCGAAAGCGATCGTTTGGGGAAGCGCATCGTGCTGGTAGGCGGTGGGCAAGTGGGAATTGAAACTGCTATCTGGCTGAAGGAGAAAGGCCATGATGTATCAATCGTTGAAGCAAGAGATGGCCTCATGCAGGCTACAGTAGAGCCTATCGCTCCCCCTAATCTTCACATGTTGCAAGAATTGGTTGTTTATCATCAGATCCCTGTTTACTTGAACACGGTAGTGAAAGAATTTTCGGGTTCAGAAGTTACTTTAACAGGGAAGGATGGGGAAACAACGGTTGAAGCGGATAACATTGTGCTTTCAATAGGCTACAATGCAAACGACAAAATCTTCAAGGAAGTATATGCCCGGTCTGAGAAAAAGGTATGGCTTCTTGGGGATGCAAAAGTACCCGGGACAATCATGACAGCAATACGCGATGGGTCTGCTGTCGGCGCAACGATATAAACCTTATAGACAATGATCGGTTATGTACCGCCTTATAAGATACGGTACCAAAACGAAAACCCTTAGAAACAAGACCGAGAGGCGCAAAGGTTGGTCTCGGTCTTGTCTCAATATCGGTGTTCAACCCGGACTAATACGGTAAAGGCCGATTCGTATCGCAAAAGAATATCACCCTCAGAACAGGAGGACCGTCATGCAAAAGGTAAAAATCAAATCGGGAGAGTATGTATTCATCGGAGAGCTACTGGAAAAGGAAGCACCGAGGACCTGCCAAGTGTTTAAGAGTATGCTGCCCTTGAGTAATCGCTTCATCCATGTGCGGTGGAGCGGAGAAGGGGTCTGGATTCCTTATGGGGACTTCCGGACCGGTCTGGATTACGAAAATCATACATCCCATCCGGCACCGGGAGAAATGCTGCTCTATCCCGGCGGCATCAGCGAAATGGAGATGATCCTGGCCTACGGAAGATGCTGCTTTGCCAGCCAATACGGACAGCTGGCAGGGAATCACTTTCTGACGATAAGAGAAGGCCTTGGCAAACTGCAGGAATTCGGTAAAAAGGTGCTCTGGGACGGGGCCCAGGACATCGTGATTGAATTGCTCTAAGGAACCTTTCCCTAAGGGAATAAAAGAAAAGGAGAACAGCAGACATGGCAAACATCTTTAGCGAGTACAGGATCAAAAACCTCACACTGAAAAACCGCATCGTCATGCCGCCCATGTGCATGTATGTAGCCCCGGAAACCGGAATGGTCACCCACTGGCATGTGATTCACTATGCAACGAGGGCGGTAGGGGGCGCAGGGCTCATTATCGTAGAAGCCACCGGGGTTTCCCCTGAGGGCCGTCTCACATCCAACGACCTGGGTATCTGGGAGGATGCTCATGTGGAAGGACTCGCTTCCATCGTGAAAGCAGTCCACGATAATGGCGCAAAGATCGGTATCCAGATCAATCACGGTGGCCGGAAATGCGAAGCGAAGGTGGCGGAAATCGAAGCTCCTTCCCCTATCCCTTACGATGAAAACTCCAGAATGCCAAAAGAGATGACAAAGGAAGACATCGAAGAAACGGTGGACCAGTTCAAAAATGCTGCCATCAGGGCGGACAAGGCCGGCTTCGATCTGGTCCAGATCCACGCTGCCCACGGCTACCTGCTCAGTGAATTCCTTTCCCCTCTGACAAACAAACGCACCGATGAATACGGCGGCAGCTATGAAAACCGAGTCCGTTTCTTGGGGGAGGTGCTGGATGCCGTCCGGTCCGTATGGCCGGCAGAAAAGCCCATCGAAGTCCGGGTTTCTGCAGAGGACTACGGCGAGGGAGGAAACCGGGCGGAAGACCTTGCAGCCATGCTGAACCTGATCAAGGACAAAGGTATCGACTCGGTAAATGTGAGCACCGGGGGCGTCATACCTGTTGTCCCGAAGGCCTTCCCCGGATACCAGATCCCTCACGCAGAAACCATTAAAAGGCTTACGGGTCTGCCTGTGGCCGGAGGCGGACTTTTGTCCGATCCGGCAGAGGTAAATGCAATTGTCCAGCAGGGCAAGACAGACCAGGTTTATCTGGGCAGGGAACTGCTGCGGAATCCTTACTGGGCCCTCCACGCTTCCCGCGCATTAGGTGTGAATCTGGAATGGCCCACACCCTACAAGAGAGCCGACCGGAGCTAGCAGAGAAAATCCAGGATATACTTGCGAATAGGGCGAAATTATTGTACAATTAGTAACGAATTTCCTAATTCGCAGGACCGATCACGGTCCGGGTTCATTGTGTTGATGGAGGGTTTAACTTATGAAGAAAATTACTGCGTTGGTCCTCATCTTAACGATGGTCTTGATGGTTTTCGCGGGATGCGGCGGCGGTGGTACTGCCGAGGACGAGAAAGTCATTAAGATCGGTGTATTCGAACCTCTCACGGGAGAAAACGGCGGCGGTGGTTTCCAGGAAGTCCTGGGCATCCGTTATGCCAACACCGTTTATCCTACGGTTGAAATCAACGGGGAAACCTATCAGGTAGAGCTGGTTGAGGTTGACAACAAGTCAGACAAGACCGAGGCTGTCACAGCGGCCCAGAGCCTCATGAATGCAGGCGTATCGGCTGTCATCGGCTCCTACGGCTCCGGTGTATCCATCGCTGCCGGTGAGATCTTTAAGGAAGCTCAGGTTCCTGCGGTAGGTGCTTCCTGCACCAATCCTCAGGTAACGGATGGAAATGACTACTATTTCCGTGTCTGCTTCCTGGATCCTTTCCAGGGGACTGTAATGGCCAACTACGCCATTCAGAACGGTGCCAAGACCGCTGCCGTCATCACTCAGCTGGGCGATGACTATTCCTCCGGCCTCGGCGCATTCTTCGTGGAAGCGTTCAACAAATTGGGAGGCCCGGGCTCCGTGGTGTCTCAGGAGCAGTTCCAGACCAACCAGACCGATTTCAAGGCCATCCTGACCAATGTTAAGGCGGTCAATCCCGATGTAATCTTTGCCCCGTCTTCCATCACCACGGCTCCCTTGATCATCAAGCAGGCCAGAGAGCTGGGCATCACCTGCCCCATCATGGGCGGCGACACCTGGGAAAACGCTACCATTATTGAAAACGCCGGCGCTGATGCAGAAGGCATCGTTTTGTCTACATTCTTCGACGAGGCCGAGCCTGCCACAGACGAGGCTGCTTCCTTCATCACAGGATTTAAAGAATACTTGGTTGAAAACGATCAGGACGAGATCATCCCGGCTGTTTCCGCTCTGGGCTATGACGCATACATCACCGTTCTGGAAGCCATCAAGGCTGCCGGTTCCACGGAAGGCACCGCTGTTCGGGATGCCCTCACGGGCGTATCCGTGGTTGGTGTAACGGGAGCCATCTCCTTCAACGAGATTGGCGATGCCAACAAAGACATGGCCTTTATCAAGACCGTGAAAGACGGGGCCTTCAAGTTCCTTATGACCGTATCTGTAGCAGAATAAATCCAAAAAAGCATTGAGAGGATTTGAGTGGGAGCCATGCACTCCCACTCAATTTCTATGGAAGCTTCGGGAATAAATAAGCGGAGCGTTCTTTACGGGAGGCCCATATAGATGGACATTTCAGTATTTTTGCAGCACTGTCTAACCGGAATATCCCTTGGTGGGGCATATGCACTTATCGCAATCGGTTATACCATGGTGTACGGAATCCTGCGCCTCATCAACTTTGCACATGGGGACATTTTTATGATGGCGGGCTATTTCATGATTTTTGCCATCCCTTCCTTTCCCTGGTATATCGCCATTCCCCTGGTTTTGATCGCCACGGTGGCATTGGGTGTCCTGATTGAAAAAGCCGCATATAAGCCTCTGCGAAATGCGCCGAGGATGTCCATCATGATTTCTGCCATAGGGGTGTCCTATCTCTTGCAGAATCTTGCCACCTATCTCTTTACCGCTTTGCCCAGGGGCTATCCTACCATATCCATGCTGAAGAAAATCTTTCAGATCGGGCCTCTGTCCGCTTCACTGGTGACGCTGATCACCCCGATACTCACCCTGGCTCTGGTGTATTTTCTCATCCTGCTCATCAATCATAGCAAAGCCGGCATGGCTATGCGGGCCGTATCCAAAGATTTTGAAACGGCGCAGCTCATGGGCATCAAGATCAACCGGATTATCAGCACCACCTTTGTCATCGGCTCTTTCCTGGCAGCGGTTGGGTCTATCCTATACTTCACAGACCGGATGACGGTTTTCCCTTTCAGCGGGGCGCTGCCCGGACTGAAGTGCTTTGTAGCTGCGGTGCTGGGAGGCATAGGCAGCATACCGGGAGCTATGGTGGGCGGCTTTATCCTTGGGTTGGGAGAGACGGCTCTGGTGGCCCTAGGCTACTCTACCTTCAGCGATGCCTTTACCTTTGTTCTCCTGATTATAATGCTGCTGATCCGGCCTACCGGCTTGTTTGGAGAGAAAGTGACGGATAAAGTATGATGAAGATGAAAAAGAGAACAAAGTATATTCTGTCACTGGCTGCGGTGATCCTGGTGTTCCTGGCCCTCACATATATGGACGCAAACAGAGGGGATTACAGCTATGCCATCTCCATCCTTCAGCGGAGTGCCATTTACGCCATCGTCGCGGTGGCCATGAACCTGCTCACCGGGTTTACCGGCCTCTTTTCCTTAGGACAGGCGGGTTTTATGGCCATCGGAGCCTACACGGTAGCCATCCTCACCATTCCGGTGGAGTCCCGGCCCAGTGTGTACTATATCAACGGCATCGCCGACGCCTTAGCCAATGCCTGGATGCCCCTGTGGGCGGCATTGATCTTAGGAGGCCTTCTGTCCGCTCTTGTGGGGGCTTTGATCGGCATCCCCGTGCTTCGGCTGAAAAGCGACTATCTGGCCATCGCCACCCTGGGGTTTTCCGAAATCATCCGGGCCATTATCGCAGCTCCCCAGCTTGACCGAATCACCAACGGCTCCTATGGACTGAAGAGCATCCCGGCTTTTGGCTCCATCTACGATGTGTTCGTCATCGCTGCCATATGCATCCTACTCATGGTGCTGATTATCAATTCCTCCTACGGAAGGGCGTTCAAAGCCATAAGGGAGGATGAAACCGCAGCAGAAGCTATGGGAATCAATCTCTTTGTCCATAAAGGCATGGCCTTTATCGTAAGCTGCTTTTTCACAGGGGTCAGCGGCGGCCTTCTCGCGGTCTTCGTGCGCTCCATTGACTCCAAGACCTTTCAGATCGGTCTCACCTACGATATCCTGCTTATTGTAGTTCTGGGAGGCTTAGGAAGCGTCACGGGCAGCGTCATCGGCTCATTTCTCATCACTTCGGGTCGGGAATGGCTGCGCTTCTTCGATAATCCCCTGGTCATCGGAGGCTTTCAGGTGCCACTTTTCCGCAGCGGCTTCCGGATGGTCATCTTCTCTCTCATACTCATGGCCATCGTTTTATATTACCGGAAGGGGATTATGGGAAACAGAGAGTTTTCCTGGGACGGTCTGTTTAACTTTTTCCGCAGGGCCATACTCCTGTTTCGACGAAAGACCTTGAGAAAGGAGGGCAGTCACAATGCATGACAGAAAAAATGTTTTGCAGATGGATGATATCACCATGCAGTTCGGCGGTGTGGTGGCTGTCAGCAACCTGTCTCTCCGGGTGGACGAAGGAGAGATCGTGGCCCTCATTGGCCCCAACGGGGCGGGAAAAACCACTGCCTTCAATGTGATTACCGGGGTGTATGCTCCTTCAAACGGAGCGGTTACCTATTACGACTCCACTATTATCAGCAACTTTCCCCAAGGGAAGATGAAGAAGCTCTATGCCGGAGAAAATCAGGGAAAGTATACTAAGATGGTCCGGAAAACTCCCGATGTAATTACAAAGCTGGGAATCGCCCGAACCTTCCAGAATATCCGTCTGTTCAAGGATCTCACTGTTTTTGAGAATGTGCTCATTGCAAAACACATGAACAGTAAGGCCAACCTTTTTTCTGCCGCCTGCAGGCTCAACTACAAGGAAGAACGAAATATGCGGCGCCAGTCCATGGAACTGCTTGAAATATTCGGCCTTGAAGACTTAAAGGACGAAATCGCCAGCTCCTTGCCCTACGGGCAGCAGCGGCGTTTGGAAATCGCCCGGGCCCTGGCCACAAATCCCAGACTCCTGCTGCTGGACGAACCGGCTGCAGGCATGAATCCTCAGGAGACCAACGACCTGACTGCTTTCATCCGCAGGATCAAGGAGGATTTCCGGCTGACGGTGTTTATGATCGAGCATCACATGAATCTGGTCATGGAAATCTCCGACCGAATTTATGTGCTGGATTTCGGAAAGCTCATCGCTGCAGGTACACCTGGCGAAATCCAAAGCAACCAGAAGGTAATCGATGCGTATTTGGGGGTGGCGGAAGATGGGGAATGATAATTATCTTGAAATAATCGACCTGAATGTAGCCTATGGAGGAATCCAGGCTGTAAAAAACATTTCCATCTCTGTACCGAAAGGGAAAATCGTCACCCTGATCGGATCAAACGGGGCTGGCAAGAGCACCACCCTACGAACCATCGCCGGTGTGGTGAGGCCAAAATCCGGCTCGATTCTCTTTGACGGGGAGGAAATCTGCGGCAAGTCTCCGGACACCATCGTATCCATGGGCATCACCCTGGTACCGGAGGGCAGGAGGGTTTTTGACAATCTCACGGTGCTGGAAAACCTGAAGATTGGTGCCTACGTGCACAATTACAAGTTGGACCGGGACATCGCGATGGTCTATGAACTTTTCCCCCGCCTGAAAGAGCGAGAATGGCAATTTGCCGGCACCCTTTCCGGCGGCGAACAGCAGATGCTGGCCGTAGGGCGGGCCCTTATGAGCCGGCCAAAACTGATTATGATGGATGAACCCTCTCTGGGGCTGGCTCCCCTCATCGTAAAGGACATTTTCAACATCATCAAGACCATCAATGAAGAAGGCATCACTGTGCTGCTCATCGAACAGAACGCCAACATGGCCCTGAAAATCGCTGATTGGGGCTATGTGATGGAAACAGGGGTTATCACCCTTCAGGGGACCGGGGCGGAGCTTCTGGCAAACGAGAGCATCAAGGAAGCCTATCTGGGGAAGAGGAAAGCATAGCCAGTTGTTTACTTTTGTAGATTGCTGGTATAATATAAAAACTATGATTTACGAACCCAAAGAGAAAGAATATTCTATGGCCGGAAGGAAACGAAACAAGGGAAAGTCTATTATCCTGTTGGTTATGCTGGTGTTTCATCTTTTCATAGCTGCAGGATGCACCACCTATGACAATTTTTCCGAGGCATTTTTAAGCGAAGGAACCGGTGAAGATACAGTAAGGATCGGTATTTTCCAGCCCCTGTCCGGCAGTGACGAAGAGGCCGGGCGGCTGGAGGTGACGGGCATAGAACTTGCCCACAAACTCTATCCCAAGGTACTCGGAAAAGAAGTGGAGCTGGTCTACGCAGACAATCGAAAATCCGGCTGGCAGAAACGGCGGCAAAGCAACTCATCGACAAAAAAGTTGATATCGTACTGGGCAGTTACGGCAACACTCTTTCCATGGCCGGAGGAGAATACTTTCACCAGGCCATGATTCCGGCCATTGCTATCACTTGTACCAATCCTCTGGTGACGAAGGGAAATCCCTATTATTTCCGGGTCAGCATCGTGGACTCTTTTCAGGGTGTCATGGCTGCCAAGTATGTCTTTAATGAGCTTGGCATCACCAAAGCCACAATTATGAAAAAGTCGGAAGACGATTACGGAGCAGCCCTTTCTCAGCAGTTTGCGGACAAGCTTTCCTCCCTGACCGGAGAAGATGCCATACCGGCCACTATTGAGTATAAGGAAGGAGCAGCCGATTACGAAGAACAGCTGCTGCGCATCAAAGCCCTGGGAGCGGAAGCGGTGTACCTGCCCTGTTCCGCCGCAGAGGGGGCGGAAATCATCAGGCAGGCGAAAGAGCAAGGCATAGATACCTTGTTCATCGGTACGGACCTCTGGCACGAGGAAGCATTTCTTGAAACAGGGGGCTCTGCAGCGGAGGGCGTGGTGTTCACCACCTACTTTGATGCGGAGGCCCAGGTGACAGAAAGGACGGAGGAGTTTCTTTCCGCATACAGGGCAGAATATGGGGACGGAGAAATGCCGGACAGCGCCGTGGCGTTGGGGTATGATGCCTATTTGGTGGCCCTTGATGCTATGGAAAGGCAGGCAGAGCAGGTGCAGCTTGCAGAGCAGGACCCGGAAGCGCGAAAAGAGGTTTCGCTTCGGGATGTTCTGGCAGCCACCCGGGAGTATATGGGGGCAACAGGCAGCATTACCTTTGATGAAAATGGGGATTCCATCAAGTCCGTGGTAATCATAACCGTTGAAGACGGCAAATTTAAGCATATCTATACCGTTGAACCGGAATGGAACAGCACAAAATAACCAATAGGGTTGTAAAGGATGTCTTCATGCTTTACAACTTCATAATAGAAAGGAAAAAACAATGGAAGAAAATCTTAGAACAGCCATCGAAAACATCAGACCTTTTTTACAGAGGGACGGAGGCGACGTGGAGTTTGTTGCCTATACCGAGGATAAAATCGTGCAAGTTAAGCTGAAAGGTGCATGCCAGGGATGTCCTCATTCCCAGATGACAATCAAGGGCGGCATCGAGAGGATCCTGAAAGAACAATATCCGGATATTGCGGGAGTAGAAGCTGTATAGACAGCGCAGGACACTATGGCCTCTATTATAAACACAAGGCGTCGCATCCTCCTTATTGCATTGCTGGCATTTTCTCTTGGGCTTTCAGCATGTCTTCCTGTATCGCCGCCACAAAACGGTGACGGAGGGGCCGGAGGGGCCGGAGGGCAGGATCCGCCGGCAGAGGAGCCATCCACACCACCGACCGGGGAACCGTCCCCCGTTGCCCTATCCATCGTCTGCACCGGTGATGTGATGGTGCACAAATCTCAAATTGCCAGCCAATACGACAGCACCACCGGCACCTACAACTACGATAACAATTTCCAATATGTGAAAAAATATATCGAAGGGGCAGACCTGGCGCTCTGCAATGTGGAAACCACTTTTGCCGGAGGGGCACCCAGCGGTTATCCGTCGTTCAATGCACCGGATGCTCTTGCGGAGGCTCTTGCCGACGCAGGCTTTGATGTAGGACTTACCAGCAACAACCACCTCTATGACAGAGGGGTTTCCGGCATGAAGCGAACCCTTCGAGTCCTTCGGGAGGCAGGACTAGCCACGGCTGGGACCAGACTCCCCTGGGAAAGAAATTATGCCGTGATGGATGTCAAGGGAGTCAGGATCGCTATCGTGGCTTATACCTATGAAACCCCCAGCAATGGAGGACGGTCTACCATCAACGGAGTCATCCTTTCTGATGAAGCCGATGAGCTGACCAATAGTTTCAACTACGAAGTGTTGGACGAGGAACTGTTGGAAATCGAAGCCACCATTGACTCTGCCAGGGAAGCCGGTGCAGACCTGGTGGTCTGTTATTACCACTGGGGGGAAGAGTACCAACGGAGTCCTAACATCTGGCAGGAGTACATAGCCGAAAAAACCGTTGCCATGGGAGCGGATGTGATCTTTGCTTCTCACCCTCATGTGCTCCAGTCTGTGGAACTCCTGAAAAATGAGGAGACAGGAAAAGAGGTCCCGGTGTTCTATTCTATGGGCAACTTCCTGTCCAACCAGAGGGCGGAAACCCTCAATAACCGGTATACGGAGCAGGGAATGATCGCCAGGGTCAATCTGGAATACGACAGAACCACGGGGAATGTGACTCTTGTCGCCGCCGATGCCATGCGGACCTGGCTGGATAAGTACAAGTCTGGGGGCAAGGATGTCTATGCCATCGTTCCTCTGGACCATGAAGTTAACGATAACGAAGCACTGAAAGCCTCGGGTCATCTGGATCGGGCAATTCAGGCTTCCGAGGATGTAGAAGCTGTGTTGGGCCGTGACTATATATGGATCGACGACTGACCGGCAGTGATATAAAAGGAGGGTGCAAGATGGGAATTTCCGTACAGCCTGTGAGAGGGACCAGAGATTATCTTCCTGAGGAAGTAAGAGTAAGAGACGCCATCAAGGCGACCATTTTAAGGAGCTATGAGAACAACGGGTTCTCGAAAATACAGACCCCTATGCTTGAGGATATCGAACGTCTGGACAAGAGCGAAGGCGGCGAGAACCTGAACATGATTTTCCGGATTCTGAAGAGGGGTCAAAAGCTGGATTTGAACAAGGAAGGTCTTACAGAGAAAGATCTGGTGGACAGCGGCCTCCGCTTCGACCTGACGCTGCCTCTCAGCAGATATTTTGCCAACAACAGGGCCCAACTGCGGGTTCCTTTCAAGGTGATCCAGATCGGTCAGGTTTTTCGGGCAGAGAGGCCCCAGAAGGGTCGGCTGCGACAGTTTTACCAATGCGATATCGATATCATCGGAGACGCTTCTCCGGAGGCGGAGATCGAGCTGATCCACACCACAGCGAAAACCTTACTGGAATTGGGCTTCGACGATTTTACGGTTCGCATCAATGACCGTCGCATCCTTTTCGACATGATCGAGTTTGCGGGCTTTCCATCTGAGGATGTACTCTCTGTGTGCATTACTTTTGACAAACTGGATAAAATCGGTTTGGATGGGGTCAGAGAGGAGCTAGTTGAAAAAGGCTTTGCTGCCACCACCATCGATCGCTTCATCGAAGCCATTACCACCGACCAGGCGCTGGGCGTCTCTGCCATGACGGACTACTGTGCCGATCAGTCTGTTATCGAGCAGTTGAAATATATCATCGGCAGCATCGAGGAGTTGGGACGGGGCAAATATCACATAGAGTACGAGAAGTCTCTGGTGCGGGGCATGGGCTACTATACCGGGACTATTTTCGAGGTGGTCAGTCCCAGGTTCAACAGTTCCATCGCAGGAGGCGGCAGATACGACAAGATGATTGGGAAGCTGATTGGGGAGGACATTCCTGCAGTGGGCTTTTCCATCGGCTTTGAGAGGATTGCCGAGATTATGCTGAACAGCGAGGATATGAAATTCAAGTTTCCCGAAAAGCGACTGGCTCTTCTCTACCAAAAGGAAGATAGTTTCGTGCAGGTGCTGCAAAAGGCGGACGCGCTCCGGGCGGAGGGCTACGATGTCTGTACACTGGTGAAAGGGAAAAAGCCCGGGAAACAGCTGGCTTCACTTGCGGCGGAGGGTTATGGATTCGCACTGATCTTCGGTCAGGATGAAATCAAAGATCTGACAGCACAGGAACAATAAAAGGGACCAAGGGCAGAACAGGAGTACGACATGGGATATTTGGACAGGATTGACGGCTACCTAGATGAGATGATACAGGACCTGCAGGGTCTGCTTACGATCCCGGGAGTGGCGGGGGAGCCGGAAGGGGATATGCCTTTCGGAAGAGACGTGCACAGAGCTTTTGAATATATGCTTGAACTGGGTGAAAAAGCTGGTTTTGAGACGCTCAACGTGGATAACTACGGCGGACATCTGGAATTCGGCGGCTATCTCACCGATGAAGAGGGAAATCCTGTGGGAAGATCGGAGGAGTCCCTGGGGATCCTTACTCATGTTGACGTGGTGCCGGCGGGCACGGATTGGGACTTCCCGCCCTTTGGCGGACATGTAGAAGATGGGCGGATTTACGGTCGGGGGACTGCGGATGACAAGGGTCCCACCATAGCCGCCTTTTATGCTATGAAAGCCCTCAAAGAGGAAGGCTTTCTGCCGAAAAAGCGAGTCAGGCTCATCCTTGGCCTTGATGAAGAGGCGGGGACGGGATGGAAGGGCATGAAAGCCTATTTTGCACAGGTGGAGAAGCCTACCATGGGCTTCACTCCCGATGCGGAATTTCCGGCCATCCATGGAGAAATGGGCATATTGATTTTCGAACTGGTGAAAAAGCTGGGAAAGAGCAAAAGGAAGGGCGTAGAGCTTAGGAGCCTGTCCGGAGGCAATGCACCCAATATGGTGGCGGACCATGCTAGGGCAGTGCTCCGTGCCGATTCCTATGAAGAGATCAAGAATCTGCTGGCTTCGTACCGTGAGGAGACCGGGTATAAGCTTTCGGCGAAAGGCATCGGAAAAAGTCTGGAGATTACCGCTTCGGGTATTTCCTCCCACGGGGCAAGGCCGGAACAGGGCCTCAACGCTATTTCTGTCCTCATGGGATTTCTCGGCATAATATCCTTCGTCAACGAAGATGCGGCGGATTTCGTCAATTTTTATAACACGCATATCGGCTTTGCTCTTCATGGAGAGGAAATCGGCTGCGGCCTTTCCGATGAAATTTCCGGCAAACTTATTTTCAATGTGGGTATGGTTCATCTGGATCAGGAAGTGGCAAAGCTGACGGTGAACATCCGCTATCCGGTAACTGTAGACGATGAGACAGTATACGCCGGCATAATCCCTTATTTGGACCGTTACGATCTGGGTGTGGTAAAACTGGACCATCAGCGGCCCATCTATATCCCTCTGAACGATCCACTGATAACCACGCTGATGGAGGTGTATCGAAAGCACACCGGAGATGCGGAAAGTCAAGCTCTGGTCATCGGAGGAGGCACCTATGCAAGGTCCATGGAAAATGCCGTTGCTTTCGGCATGACATTCCCCGGGGAGCCGGAGCTGGCCCATCAGAAGAACGAATATATCCTCATAGACAATCTGATGAAAGCGACGAAAATATTTGCTGACAGTATTTATGAGTTGACAAAATAGGGAGCCGGAAGTATAATCGGTAACGATACTAAATCTGTTTCAGGGCGAGGTGAAACTCCTCACCGGCGGTAAAGAGCACATGCTACGAGTCCGCGAGCCGCAAGGCCGAACCGGTTGGATTCCGGTACCGACGGTTCTGCAGAAATGCAGAGATAGTCCGGATGAAAGAAACACGGATTGATTTATTGATGCGTGCCAAAGCCCTGGGAAACTTCCCGGGCTTGCTTTTTTTCCTGACAGATTCCCATAGCGACGGGCTCTCCCATAGGGGGCTCATAAAAGGAGGAATTTGAAATGAATCGTACCGAAAAAACCGCTCGACTGTCTAAAATGGCCATGCTGGCAGCCATCTCACTTGCCCTTGTACTGTTGATCAGGATTCCCTTTCCGCCTGCACCCTTTTTAGTCTATGATCCGGCGGATATTCCCATCATCATTTCCGGCTTTGCCTTCGGACCCCTTGCCGGTATCACCATAACCGTGGTGGTCAGCTTCATCCAGGCCTTTGCACTTGCCGGTGACGGGATCATCGGGTTCTTTATGCATGTGGTGGCCACCGGCTCATTTGTGCTGGTTTCCGGTCTGCTTTATAAAGGACATAAGACGAAGAAAAGAGCTATCGTGGCGCTGGTGGCGGGCACCTTGACCATGGCTTCCACCATGATCGGATGGAACCTGCTGATTACTCCATTTTATATGGGAGTTCCCGTGGAGGCAGTGGTTGCTATGATCCTGCCCATTCTGCTGCCCTTTAACCTGATGAAGGCAGGGATCAACAGCATCATCATATTTTTGATTTACAAACCCATTGCCAGGTTTTTGCACAGGTAACGGCTGAAACTGCCTTGGATTCTCAGTAGACGATGCTCATCATCCCAGATTATGCAGATGAAGGCAGGGAGCGAAAAAATGTGCAAAAAATCAATTAATGCACAGTAAATATCCATATATTTACAAATAACACCGCATTAATTGAAATTCTGCACAGATTTTGGCAGAAAACAGCTTTTTATCCCGCATTAATTGAAATTTTGCGCAGATATTGAATAAGTTTTAGAGAATCGGTCCGTTAACGAGGTAACATGTTAGAAATTTATATTGAAAATGAAATAGAGGCGGAAGCACTGGGCATGGAGTTGGCGGAGAGGCTTCGACCCGGCTCTGTGGTAGCCCTCACCGGGGATCTGGGGGTGGGCAAAACCACCTTTACCAAGGCTGTGGCCAAAGGTCTGGGAGTGACGGATTTGCTCACCAGCCCCACCTTTACCATCATACATGAATATAGGGATGGAAGGATTCCACTGTACCACTTTGATGTTTACCGCATCGAAGACGAGGAGGAACTCTACGAGCTGGGCTATGAGGAATATTTTTACGGAGATGGGGTCTGCGTAGTGGAGTGGGCAGACCGGATTGCCGGCTTCCTGCCCCCCGATACCATCCACATTCACATAGCCTACGGCCGGGGAGAAAGCGAAAGGATTTTTCAAATCGATGATACTACTAGCCATTGAGACCACAGGGCCCAGCGCCTCCGTGGCTCTCATCAACGAAAACAGAGAAGTGTGGGAAAAATCCTCGGATAGAACCCTGTCGCATTTACAGAATCTGATTCCCATGGTGGATGATTTGCTCGAAAAATGCGGATTGACAATAGACGATGTGACTCATATCGCCGTGTCGGAAGGCCCGGGGTCATTTACTGGAATTCGCATAGGGATGGCTACGGCAAAGGCTCTTGCTCAGGCCCTTGATCTGCCTGCCGTCAGCGTTCCCACGCTGGCATCCTTTGCCTGGAACGACAGGGATCTCAAAGGACTCATCTGTCCGATTTTCGATGCCAGGAGAGACCAAGTCTACGCAGGAGCCTATTATTGGCAGGAGGGTCGCTGCTGTCAGGCGGTGAGGGACGATGCATGGAGCCTAAAGGATTTTTTAGGGGCAGTGGAGGAGTTTGATCCGTCCCATCAGTCGGAAGTTCGATTTTTCGGCGACGGGATCCGGGTTTTTGAGGAGACGTTGGAGGAATGGGCCGTTTCGACGAAGCGAATATCGCTGAATGACGATACAAGCCGGATTTTAGCGGAACCGGAAAAAAGGCTGCAAAGAGCCGCTTCCGTGGCAAGAGCAGCTTTGGAAATCGTCGAGGCCGGCGGAGCAAAGGATTTTAACCTGCTTCGGCCGGTGTATCTGCGAAAGGCCGAGGCAGAGCGCAAGCTGGAACAAAAGCCCTAGCTACGACCAGCCATGGGGACAGACCCTTTGTCAGGTTTTCCTGACAAAGGGTCTGTCCC